>WRHA01000192.1 GCA_009783395.1 Defluviitaleaceae bacterium | reverse complement strand
CCGAAACGGTTCAGCCGTGAATCCGACGCTGTGGGGGTAGGGGAGGAATTGTCCGTTTATCAATGCAAAACGATATTCGGAAAAACGCTGAAGCTCCGTAAAATTCGCAATATGCGGCAAACCACGACTTATCCGAAACCCTGCATCGCCGTAGCCGATGATTTCAAACTGCGCACTCGTCCCATTTAATATGTAAGCAATGTCATGAAGGCGAAAATAGGGTATGTGATCGCCGTCCCCGCGAAAATCTTGATAACCCCAAACCCGAAAGGGCTGTCCATCCACTGAAATCAAAAAATCATTTGTCGCCGCAATCGTAACCGTCCCAAACGTCTCCGCCGGAAATATAAAAACGAAAATCGCAAGCAAAACAACACAAAGAAATTTTCTTCGCATTCCACACCCCACAAAAAACCGTATATGCAATAGTAGCACGTTTCGACAAGAAACGCACTACGGTTTTAACTTCGCATACTCGTCCTCCTTCCTGTGAACCCACTTCGTAACGAGATACGTGACCGGAATAATCGCCCATTCATACGCCCACTTGATAAGAATTCCCAAAATTATCATGCCCGGCAACTCGTTCCACGGCACGATAAACGCAAACGCGATAAACACAAAAAGATTCGTGTCCAAAATATGTCCGACAAGCGACGATGCAAGTGCGCGAAACGCAAATCCCCGCATGTTTTCCTTGCCGTCGTATTTTTTGCGGTTACGTTCGCGCAAACGGCGAAACACCCTGTCATCTGCCAAATCACCAACACAGTACGCCACAAGCGACGCCACAACAATGCGCCACGAATTCGCAAGCGCGTTTGTAAAATAGACACCCTCATACCACTCCGGCGACGGCAACCGTACAATCACAATAATAATCAGCGCGAAAACGGCGTTTATCGCCAAACTTGTCCAGGCCACTCGCCGCGACCACTTGTACCCATACACCTCCGAAAGCACGTCGGAAATAATATAAGTAATCGGAAACGTAATCGTACCCGCATCAATCGACCACCGAATAAAAACGAGCATATGATTTGCAATCACATTGGAAATTAAAAGTGTCGCCACAAATGTAATCGAAAGGTACATTAACAGCGGCGACATAACCCGATTTTCTGTTTTCATAAAAAAATGCCTCCTGTCGGACAACACGAGACACAAAACAAAACGCACCAAAGCGTTTCGAAAATCCGTAGTTTTGTTTAACGACAGGATGGTCTCGAACTGTCTATGAAATTGCCCTATTTATATACGACACTGTGCCGAGCTGTCAAACCTAAAATTTGAATTGTAATCAAAGGCGTCAACGCCACCATCGCAATAAGCCCAAACGCATCGGTGGCTACATTTCCTCCCAATGCCGTTGATGCGCCTATGGCAAGCGGTAAAAGGAAGGCGGAAGTCAACGGTCCGCTTGCAACGCCGCCGGCATCAAAAGCAATAGATGTAAATTTCTTTGGAACAAAAAATGATAACCCAATGGCAACCAAATATCCCGGCAACAGCACCCATATTATGTGGATGTGTGTAAGCACTCGCAGCATTGATAAACCAATGGCAATCGCAACACCCACGGCCAACGACAAGCTCATTGCCCTTCGTGAAACAGCTCCGCCGGTTATCTCGGCCACTTGCTTGTTAAGCACTTGCACCGCAGGCTCTGCCGTTATTACCAAAAAGCCGAGTATCATGCCTATGGGAATCAGCCACCAATTGTTGTCAAGCGACGCCAAACGTTCGCCCAGGAGGTTTCCCATAAGTAAAAATCCCACATTTGCACCGGCGAGAAACAGCACAAGCCCACCGAATGTACACACCACCCCCACGAAGATTTTGATTGCTTGATTCAAGCCCACTTGCCACGACTTTGCGGCAAAAATTTTTAGTTTCATGGCAAATAACTTTGTAACAGTAAACAAAAATACTATGGGAGCCAGCGAGATGCTAACGTCCCAAATGTAAACAGGAAGCACGACAAGAAACTCCGCAAGCAACATATTGGCATAATCGTGGGAAGGAATATCCATTAAGTACATCGTTACAGCACCCGTAGGGGTATAAATCAATCCCAAAACCATAACCGCAATAATCGGACCGATGGAACAAATTGCGATAAGTCCGAAGTTGTCTGATTTTCCGTTGCCGTTACTGCGTGCCACCGATACCCCCAACGCCATAATAAACGGCACAGTCATGGATCCTGTTGTAGCACCGCCGGAATCAAAAGAAATGGGCAAAAAATCGCCCGGCACAAAAATGGCAAGGACGAACAAAAGCCCATAAAACACGATTAAAACGTACCGAAATGGGATATTCAAGACCGTTCGCAAAAAAGCTATGGCCAAAAACACCCCGACGCCCGCCGCCACGGTGACTATTAAAGTAAGTGAAGGAATGCCCGGCACTTGCTCCGCCAAAACAATCAAGCCCGGCTCAGCAATGGTTATAATGAAGCCCGAAATCAGCCCCATAAAAATCATGAACGCGCCCTTTTTCTTGACGATGTAATTACCGAGCGATTCCCCCATGGGGGTCATAGCCATTTCTGCACCAAGCGTGAAAATACCCAGCCCTATTACAACAAACCCAACCCCAACCAAGAACAGCATCAAAACATCAACAGGCATGGGAACAACGGTGAAGCCAAGAAGAAAAATGACTATCGTTACCGGGGCAACGGCAAGTATAGCTTCCTTCATTTTCACTTTTAGATTTCTCATTACTTACTCCTCTCAAATACAATAAAAAACGGAAAACTCCTGTACGAAGTTTTCCGCAAATCAGCACGGCAAGGCGCAAAAGGGCAGAGTACTCCATAGTAAGCTCTACACCCTGAAGCTCTGCACCTTGAAAGCAGCTAAGAATCACTCTGAATCACTCTGAATCACTCTTGCTGCCCAACCGAAACACAAATATTCAATTTTTTAATGCGGGGAATCGTAACACAGCCCGCCGTCCCATGTCAATAAAAAATTTCGCGCCGCCCTTACTCAATCACCATCATCAATTCCCCGGCCTTAACGGGCTGTCCTTCGCTTACATAAATTTGCCCGACGACACCGGAGCATTTGCTAACGATTGTCGTTTCCATTTTCATAGCCTCGATTACGGCAACAACGTCGTTTTCCTTAACTGCCTTGCCCTGCGTAACCATAATTTTGCTTACCATGCCGGGAAGCGTCGCACCAACATCTTTGGGGTTGTTTGGGTCGGCGGTTAAAGATTGGGTGACACCTGCGGAGGATTTCGATTCGGTTTTATCTAAAATGCTTACCTCGCGGCGGCTTCCGTTTAACTCGAACACGACGCGGCGATAATTTTCTTCGTCCGGCTCACCGATCAAAACCAGTTTAATAAGAAGCGTTTTTCCTTCCTCGATCTCAACCTCCGTCGCCTCACCCGGGCGCAGTCCGCCGAAGAAAATCGGCGTATCAAGCCCGGAGAGTTCGGAATGATCCTTCTTGTGCGCGAAATAATCTTTGACGACTTTCGGATAAAGCGCGTACGAAACGATGTCTTTCATATCCGGATTTGGGCAAAATTCCTGCATTGTTTCGCGCACTTCGTCGAAATTCATCGGGGCGAGATGTTCGCCGGGGCGACATGTGATAGCTTTTTCGCCCTTGAGAACGATCGCCTGTATATCCTTTGGAAAGCCGCCTTCGGGCTGTCCCATCATTCCGGAGAAATAGCTGACGATTGAGTCGGGAAAGGCGAGTCCTTTTCCTTTTTCTGCAAAATTTTCCGGCGTAAGATTATTTTGCGTCATAAAGATTGCGAAATCGCCGACCATCTTGGATGACGGCGTAACCTTAACGATGTCGCCGAGCATATCGTTGACCACGCGATAATTTTGCTTAATTTCGCTCCAGCGCGCACCAAGCCCCACACTTTCGACTTGTGCACGCAGGTTTGTGTATTGACCGCCGGGTATTTCGTACAAATAAATGTCGGTTGTCGGCGAAGTAAGTCCTTCCTCAAAACCGCTGTAAAACTTCCGCGCATGTTCCCAGTATTCCGAAATCGGCAGAAGCTTGCGGTCATCCATGCCTGTATCGCGCTCGGTGCCGGCGAGAGCCGTAACGACAGAGTTCATCGACGGCTGGCTCGTAAGCGACGACATCGATGCAATCGCCACATCAACGATGTCAACACCCGCTTCCGCCGCTTTAAGCAGTGTCGCAACGCCATTTCCGCTTGTGTCATGCGTGTGAAGGTGAATCGGCAAGCCGATTTCCTGCTTCAGCGTCGATACAAGTTTGTGCGCCGCATATGGTTTTAATAAGCCCGACATATCTT
>WRHA01000191.1 GCA_009783395.1 Defluviitaleaceae bacterium | reverse complement strand
TTTTAAGAGTTTCATCGAAGTCCGAACCAAAATCCGTTGCGGGCGCAATCGCGGCAATTTTGCGCAACGGCGAGCCTGTGGAGATTAACGCTATCGGCGCGGCAGCCGTAAACCAAGTCGTTAAAAGTATCGCCGTGGCACGCGGCTACGTTGCTCCAAACGGCATCGACCTTGTGTGCATTCCTGCGTTTTCTCAGCTTGAAGTAGACGGCAAGGAAAAAACATCCATCAAGTTTGTGGTGGAAAAACGTTAAGGGCGACCTGCGCGCCTGAGTGCGAGTTCTTCTGCTAAATCACGCAGAGAAACTCCGCGCTCGTACATAAGAACAAGCATGTGGTATGTTAAATCGGCGATTTCGGCGACTATGTTTTCCGAATCGCCGTTTTTTGCGGCGATAATAACTTCGGCGGACTCCTCGCCGATTTTTTTGCAGATTTTATCAACGCCTGCATCCAGCAAATAATTTGTGTAAGATTTTTCGCGAGGGGTTTCGGCGCGATCTTTTATTGCTTCGGCGCATTGTTCAAACACGTTAAACACGCCCGTTTCATCGCCGTAGCACGTGTAGGTTCCCGTGTGGCACGCGCCTTTGCCCATTTGTTCGACTTGGATTAACAGAGAATTATATTCGCAGTTTAGAGCGACGTGGCGGATTTTTTGAAAGTCGCCGGAGGTCGCACCTTTGTGCCACAATTCGCCGCGAGAGCGCGACCAAAAGCATGTTTCGCCCTTCTCGCACATAAACTCAAAACTTTCGCGGTTTACATATGCCATCATTAAAACGCGCCCGGAAAAATAATCCTGCACAACAGCGGGAATAATGCCGCTGTCCGGCCATTTAATGCGGGTGCCTGTTTTTGTCATGGAGTTTTTTAATTTGTCGCAAATTCCAGGAGACATTTTTTCAAATCCACCCTTCCCTCATAATATGCTTTGCCGACGATTACGGCGTAATATTTCGCGGCCTTGCGTATGTGTTCCTTCGCGGCAACCCCGCCGGATACGACCACATTTATTCCGCTTATTTCGCTGATTTTTTCGTACATGCTCCAGTTTGGCGCGGTTAGAGTACCGTCGCGGGAGATGTCTGTTGCGACGATGTATTTTACGCCGAAACCCTTTAGCTCTTCGATAAATTCAAGATAATCCACGCCGCTGTCGGCAAGCCAGCCCGCAGTCGAAACCTTTCCGCCGCGAACATCCACACCGACAACGATTTTTTCTTCGCCGTGCTTCGCCAGCATTTCTTGTACAAATTCCGGCTGTGACACCGCAATCGTACCAAGAATCACGCGGTTTACGCCTGTTTCGTTTAAATACATATCAACCGTTTCCGCACTGCGAATGCCGCCGCCCAATTGCATCGGGATTTTTATTGCATTGCGAATCGCACGAATGGAGTCGATATTTGCCGTGCTTCCGTCCCTTGCGCCGTCGAGATCGACGGTGTGCAAAAACTTCGCGCCCATTTCTTCATATTTTTTCGCGACTTTTACGGGGTCGGGGTTGTACACGGTTTTTTGGTTGTAGTCGCCTTGTACTAGGCGCACGGCTTGACCGTTTTGCAGGTCTATTGCGGGAATTATCAGCATAATAAATGCCCCTTTCGGATTTGTATGCCCTAAAGTACTCCTTTGGTTGACGAAATTTCTATGCCGTTTATTGCAATGGCTTCGCGCAGGGCGATGCCGACGGCTTTGAAAATTGCTTCAATTATGTGGTGAGAATTTTTGCCGTAAGCGAGATTTATATGAAGGGTGATTCCGGCGTTGTTTGCCAAAGCGCGAAAAAATTCTTCGGTTAGCTCGGTTGGGAAAGTGCCGCAGTTTTCCGCGGGGATTTCGGCATTAAAAACGAGATGCCCGCGCCCGCAAATGTCCAGCGCGACATTTGCCAATGCTTCATCCATCGGCAACGAGGCCGTTCCGTATCGCGCAATGCCGGCTTTGTCGCCCAGTGCGTTTTTTATCGCCTGCCCCACGCAGATTCCGACATCCTCGACGGTGTGGTGCGCGTCGACATGCAAATCGCCGCGGCACTCAAGCCTCAGCGAAATCCCCGCACGAAAAGCGAGAAGCTCAAGCATATGGTCGAAAAACCCGATGCCGCTTGATATTTTATTCTCGCCCTTTACATCGAGGTTTAAATCGATATTTATAAAGGTTTCGTTGGTTCGCCGTTCAAAAACCGATTTACGCATTGCAAAAACCCCTCCATTTCATCGTCTGTGCCTATGCTTACGCGCAGGAAATTCTCCAAACCCGGCGGTTTATTCCAGTGTCGTGTCAGTATTTTGTTTTCGCACAGAAAATCATATAGTGCGGATGCGTCGCTTGATTCCATGAAAATGAAATTCGCTTGGGACGAGATAACTCGACAGCCCATTTTTCGTAGTTCCGCGATTACACGCTCGCGGGTTGCGATAATTTTCCCGGTTGTTTCGATAAAATAATCCCTGTCGGAGACTGCCGCCGCCGCGCATGTTTGCGCAAGCAAATCCAGCGGATAAGAATTAAATGCATCCCGAGCGCGGCGCAATCCGTCGATTAAATGCGGCTGACCAATGGCATAGCCCACGCGCAAACCCGCCAGCCCATGCGATTTCGAAAAAGTGCGCGTTATAAGCAAATTTTTATACCGCCCAACAAGCGCGACCGCGCTTCCCTCCCGGGCAAACGCAATGTATGTTTCATCAATGATAACAACGCCGTCGGGATTTTGTTGCAAAATCCTCTCGATGTCTGCGAGTGGCAAGGCAAGGCTTGTTGGGGCATTTGGGTTTGCGATTACAACGCCGTTTCCGTTTTTGTACGCACCTGCGTCAATCGAAAAATCCGCGCCAATCGGCACAAATTCCATGCCCGCATCATGCATTTCGCCCCAAACGGGATAAAATCCATAGGAAATATCCGGCGTAAGGATTTTATCCTTCCCCGAAAAAAAAGCCATATAAGCAAGCGCGAGAACATCGTCCGCACTGTTTGCGCAAAAAAGATTTTCCTCGCACAGCCCTGCTTCGAATAATTCTCCCGCCGCCGCAATCGCCCGCTTCAAGTCCCCGCTTTCGGCATCGGGATAAAGCCGCAATCGCGACGTGTCAATTTTATGTAATACCTCGCCGACCCTCGGCGAAGGAGGGTAGGGGTTTTCGTTTGTATTAAGCTTAATCCAACCGTCCTCACGGGGCTGTAAGCCCGCAACATATGGGCTCAGCCGCCGTACCTTGGCACTCAAAAATTTATCACACAATGTTTTCACGCCCTTCATTCCGTGCCGATTATACTTAAAATTTTTCATTTATGCAAAATTGGTGCGGGTAGTGTCACTACCCGCACCAGTTTTTATTTTTTGCAACAGCCCCGATTGTACGTTAGTTTTGATGCAATTACAGGAAAGGGCTTGCTTAGTCCAGCGTGAAATTAAATGTTGACAAATTAGATAGATGAACGTATAGTTAAATATATTATCAGGTTTCAAGGAGGTAATGATGAAATTCCATAATACATTGCAACTATTCAAGTGTCTGGCAGATGCTTCGCGTATGAAAATTCTCAAATCGTTAAGCAGAGAGGATATGTATGTAGAACAGCTTGCTGAAAGGCTCAACCTTTCATCGGCAACAATATCAAGCCATATGAAAAAACTAGAGGAAATCGGTGCTGTAAAGTCACGGAAAGAGCAGTATTATTCTGTATACTCGCTTTGCCCTGAGATATTTTCTCACAGTATAATGGACTTACTCCGCAATGAGGGCGACGACCCGGATGGTGATGAACGTGAAGCCATATACCGCAAGAAAGTTCTTACAACTTTTATGCCGAATGGAAAAATAACCAAAATGCCCGCACAGCTTAAAAAAAAGTTAATATTGATTGAGGAAATCTGTCGCTCGTTTAATATGGATGTCCCTTATTCCGAAAGGGAAATGAACCTTAATATAGCAGACTTCTATGATGATTTTTGCATGGTGCGTCGCTTTTTTGTCGATTATGGATTGTTCAGTCGTGACAAAGATGTTTATTACAAAAAACGCGAAAGAATAGCTACCTTGCAAATGCCTCATGCACATTAAGCTATAGATGTATGTTTGTTGAAAATGCCAGTAAAATCGGGCATAATAAAAACAGGGGGAGTGGATTCAAATATGCTAATTTTGCCACCGGATGTAGATATTCTCTCGCCTGTCGATGACCACATTTTCAAAACCTTAATGACCCACCCGGAAGCAAAGCCCGTGTTGATTGATGTTTTATCTTCAAGCATGAACAGAAATGTAACGGATGCCGCTGTGCGGA
>WRHA01000190.1 GCA_009783395.1 Defluviitaleaceae bacterium | reverse complement strand
GGCTTGCGATTATTTTGGAGGCATGGATCGGCGTAAGCCGCTCCGTCGTGGTTTACATCGGAAACGCGGCGGTGCTTATACTCGCGCTGGTTTTTCTCGGCAAAGAAATTTTTCTGAACACACTGATCGGCGCGGCACTGCTCCCTGTGTTTATCGGGTTTGTGCCTCGGTTTACGCTAATAAATGACACCATGCTTTCGATGGTAATCGGCTCCGCATTGTTCGGCATTGCCGTGTCGATTTTGTATGCAAACAAGGCATCCAGCGGCGGCACAGCCATCCCACCGCTGATTTTAAAAAAACATTTCAACCTCTCGCCGTCGATCGGACTTTTTATCACCGACGGGATCGTTGTAATTTTGTGCCTGTTTGTCTTCGACGTGGACACATTTTTCTTCGCCATCGCATCCATTTTTATTACCTCTGCAACGATGAGCTATCTCGAAAACGGCGTCAGCAAAAAGAAGATGGTCTACATTATTTCAAGCTTTCATGAGTCGATTACCCGCGAAATTCTGCACGACATCGGTCGCGGCGTAACAATTATCCCCTCCGTAGGCGCGTTCGAAAACACCGAGCGTCCAATGCTGATGGTTACGCTAAACTCAAAAAACTATCAGCAACTTCTGGGCATAGTCGACAAGTACGACAAAGAAGCCTTCATGATAACCGACACCGTTTCCGATGTGCATGGCGAAGGCTTCACTTATGAATCGGGAAGCGTTTAGAGGCAGCGTTTAGATAATTTCCACGTTTACCTTTTTTTCTTCATTGATGGCGGCGGCTTTTACCAAGGTGCGGATTGCGCGGGCGATTCGGCCTTGTTTGCCGATCACCTTGCCCATATCGTCGGGCGCGACTTTGAGGCGCAGGGTTGTTATGCCGTTTTGCTCTTCCTCGACAACATTAACCGCGCCGGGGTCGTCCACCAAATTTTTTGCAAGCAAAATTAACAAGTCCTTCATGCAAACGCCTCCTTACATGCCGGATTTTTTCAAAAGTGCGCGTACGGTGTCGGTCGGTTGCGCGCCTTTTGAAATCCACTCTTTTGCGGCGTCGGTGTCGATGCGAACTTCTGCGGGATGACGCGTGGGGTCATATGTGCCGATTTCCGCCAAAACCTTGCCGTCACGCGGGGTGCGACCGTCTGCGACTACTACGCGATAAAAAGGTGCCTTCTTCGCGCCCATTCTTTTCAAACGAATTTTTACCATTTTAAATTCTCCTCTTTAATTTGCTTCGGCACATGCCGAATTTTTTTTATTTATAAAACTCGAAGGACGGTATCCGGCTTCGAGACGAACACTCCGCCAACCACCATATGCCCACGGTGCCCACCGCGCGCTTGGCGCGCTAGAAAGGGAAGCCGCCCATTTTGCCAAACAGACCTTTTTTCTTTTTCATTCCGCCGCCCGTCAGGCCTTTTAGCATCTTGCGCATTTCTTCAAACTGCTTGAGAAGTCGGTTGACTTCCTGAATTGTGCGGCCGCTTCCGGCGGCAATGCGGCGTTTTCGCGATCCGTTTAAAACGGAGGGGTCGCGGCGTTCGACGGGGGTCATGGACTGGATTATCGCTTCCATGTGAACCATAGCTTTTTCGTCGACCTGCGCGTCCGCAAGCGCGGCCTGATTCATGCCCGGCATCATGCCCAAAATGTCCTTGATGCTCCCCATTTTTTTGATTTGTTGCATCTGTTGCAAAAAATCTTCGAGGTCGAGCGAGTTTTCGCGAAACTTTTTTTCAAGGTCGGCGGCTTGTTTTTCGTCAAACGCCGCCTGCGCCTTGTCGATTAGGCTTAACACATCGCCCATTCCCAGAATTCGCGATGCCATTCGGTCGGGGTGAAACGGCTCCATGTCATCGAGCTTTTCGCCCATCCCTACATATTTAACGGGCTTGCCCGTGACCTTCTTTACCGATAAAACCGCGCCGCCGCGGGTGTCACTGTCCAGCTTTGTAACGATTATGCCGTCGAGTCCGAGCTTTTCGTCAAAGGTTTTTGCGACATTTACCGCGTCCTGCCCCGTCATCGCGTCGACAACGAGAAGGATCTCCTGCGGGCGAACCTTTGTGCGAATTTGCCCAAGCTCGTCCATCAATGCGTCGTCGATGTGCAATCGCCCCGCCGTGTCGATCAGAACGAGGTCGTGATTATTCTCGGCGGCGTAATCAAGACTTTTTTCCGCAATTACAACCGGGCTTTCCTTGTCGCCCATTTCAAACACCGGGATGTTATACGTGTTTCCGACGATTTGCAACTGCTTGATTGCCGCCGGGCGATACACGTCGCACGCCACAAGAAGCGGCTTCTTGCCCTGCTTGCGCAAAATGCCCGCAAGTTTGCCGCTCGACGTAGTTTTTCCCGCGCCCTGCAAGCCGACCATCATATAAACCGTCGGCGGCTTTGGCGAAAACGTGAGCTGGCTTTGCGACGATCCCATAAGCGCGATCAGCTCATCGTGAACAATTTTTACAACCTGCTGGCCGGGATGCAAGCTTTCCAAAATCTCATGCCCAACGGCCTTTTCCGTCACACCCGCGATAAATTCCTTTACAACGCGAAAATTTACGTCGGCCTCCAATAACGCGAGACGAACCTCGCGCATGGCCTCCTTAACGTCAGCCTCGCCCAACTTGCCCTTACCGCGCAACTTCTTAAACACATTTTGCAGCTTCTCGCCCAAACTCTCAAACGCCATATCTTTGTCATTCGCGGACATGTGTCGAGTATTTCACCATTTTAGTCGCCCGCGTTCCTTTCCTTGGATTTTCCTTGGATTTTCCTTAGATTTTCACCGTATTTGTCACTCGCGGATTTTCACACCCTATGAAATCAAATTGTCCAGTTGCCGCCTGATTTGCGAAATAATCGCGGGAGCTTCGGGGGTTCGCGGATTGCTTTCAAAATCGTCGAGCAGAAGCCGAATTTTTTTCGCATCGGCACGCCGATTTTCATGCTTTTCAACCAGCCCGAGCCGCTTGTCGTACTGCTCCAGCTTAGCTGTCACGCGCTTTAAAATATCCGCCACGCCCTGCGGCGTAATACCGGCCGCCGCACCGATTTCCGCAAGCGAACAATCATCCATATAGTGCATCGCAAAAATTTCGCGCTGTCGTTGCGTAAGCAAATTTTCGTAAAAATCGTACAATAAAATTTTCCGCTGACGCGCCTCGGGCAAATCCATAAACAAAACTCAGCCCTTCCCCAACCAAAAACCGTGTCAAGTATAAGTGCTTTACAACAGCCTGTCAAGGCGCACGCCAAGCGTGCAATGGACACCGTGGGCATCTTGCGGTAGGCGGCATTACGTCTCGAAGCCGGATACCGTTAGCCGGTCTAAAAAAATCGGTGCGGGTAGCCACACTACCCGCACCGATTTTTTTCAAAGCGTGCGCCGGAATTGTGTCCGACAAAGATTTGGCGTATAATGAGCGCGGAATTCAGCTTGCGAATTTAGTTTGAGAATTCAGCTTGCGCGAAAGGAAAAATAAAAATGAAGGATAAACTTGACGCAATACTTAAAGACGGCGAAACAAAAATCTCCGAAGCAAAAACACTGCCGGAACTCCAAGATGTTAAATCGGCACTAATCGGCAAAAGCGGTGCCCTTACGGAAATTCTAAAGGGCGTGCCTAAAATGGAACCCGCCGTTCGCGCCGAAACCGGTCGCGCCGCAAACGAATTAAAGCAGAAATTTACAAAAATGATCGATGCGCGTGTGGAGGAAATTCAAATAAAGGCGTCGGAAATTTCGCCCGATTTTGACTGCACCGTGCCGGGAATACTACCGCCCACCGGCGGCTTACACCCAATAACGCAAATGTGCTACGATCTAAACGACGCGTTTCGCTCGCTGGGCTTCGAAATTTTCGAAGAAAGCGACATTTCAAGCGAGCTTTACGCCTTCGATAATCTAAACTTCCCGCCCGAACATCCCGCACGCGAAAGCATGGATACCTATTGGATTGCCGGTCACGACACCGGCCGCGGCGGAGAACGCCTCTGCCTTCGGCCGCATCTCACGGGCGCAAGCGTGCGTTTCATGCAAACCCACAAGCCGCCCTATCGCTTCGTCTACCCCGGTCGCGCCTACAGAAACGAGGCCACCGACGCACGACACGAACGCGCCTTCTTCCAATACGAGGCCTTAATCGTCCAGCCCGACTTCCAATTTTCATCGGGCATGATAATGATAAAATCCATCCTCTCGAGAGTTTTCGGCCGCGACGTACCCGTGCGGATGCGCGTCGGCTTTTTCCCCTTCGTCG
>WRHA01000189.1 GCA_009783395.1 Defluviitaleaceae bacterium | reverse complement strand
GACGCGTACCCAATGCGGTACGTTAGGAGCCGACGGGAAGCTGTGGGAACGCCAGGCTGTGTCGGGGCGGCGTGAAATTATTGAAGACAGGTTCTTAAGTCATAGTTGTAAACAAAGTTCCTTCTTCGTCGCCTGCGAATATGCGCAGTAGTATTGCAGGGTCTTCGCCGTTTGCGATAACGGCGTCGATGTCATGTTTTAGGGCGTAGCGTGCGGCATTTAGTTTTGCAATCATGCCGCCTGTTCCGAGACTTGAGCCGCTTTCGCCCGCCGCGGATTCCATTTTCGGTGTGATTTCGGACGCCTCACGAAAAAGTGTCGCACGGGGATGTGTGCGCGGATTTTTGTCGTAAAGGCCTTCTATATCGGTAAGCATGATGAGAAGATCGCTGGCGGAAAACGCCGCGACATAGGCGGAAAGTGTGTCGTTGTCGCTGAATTCGGTCAGCTCGTCGGTTGCGATTGTGTCGTTTGCGTTTACGATCGGCACCGCGCCCATCTCGATCAACTTGCCGATTGTATTGGTCGCGTTTTCGCGGCGCAGACCGTCGTTTACGCAGTCGCGAGTAAGCAGAATTTGCGCGGCGGTGCGGTTATATGTGCGCAGAAAATTTTGATAAATCTGCATAAGCATCGCTTGACCGACTGCCGATGCCGTCTGCCGTCCGATAATATCGCGTGGCCGCTCCATGCCGAGACAATTTGCGCCAACTCCGATAGCACCCGATGTCACCAAAATAATCTCCTTGCCTCGATTATATAAATCTGCCAAAACCCAGCAGAGCCGCTCGATTCGTTGCAGGTTTAATTCGCCGTTTTCGTGTGTAAGCGACGTTGTTCCGATTTTTACGACTGCGCGTTTGTGCTCTGCAAGGCGCGCACGTGCGGGGGAAATTTCCATTTTAATCACAACCATTGGCACCGCTTTCTTCAAAATTTAAGTGACGGTAAAGTTTTCACAATTTCCACCGTTTTCACACTTACGGCAATAACTGACAGGAGAAGATTTAAAATATAATCAGGCTTTCCGCTTTCTTGCGCATATAAATTCGGGTCGTTTGTGATGCCGCTGGCCTTGTCGGTTTTGACTTGATAGCGTTCCATGACCCATTCGATTGCGGATTTGCCGTTTACGATGTAGTCATAGGCTTTGGGCGGGATGTTTGAGACTGAAAGGCGAGGATTGTAGCGGATTGTGTCTTTGCGGTCTTTGGCCGGGAAGCGCATTTTTTTGACATGCAAATTTGAGCGGTCGCCGTTGACGGTTACTTCCGGCAGAGGGGGTACGGTTTCGTAGTTTAACTGAAGCGCGGCAAGTTCGCGACCGGAGCGGGAGAATGCCCAAAAGTCCTCGGCGGATTCGACGAATGGGATTCGCGGCAGGGATTTTTTTAAATCATCGGCGAAGGTGGCGCGGTAGGCGGGGCTGTGAAGGAAGCCGTATACATAAAACTGGGATGAGTGTTTGCGGGAAATTTAACGGTAAAATGCGTTGCCTTTTTATTGAAGTTTTCAATGATAAGCCCGTAACGGGCAAATTCTTTGAACATCGTTTCCGGTTTCGCCTGCTTCCACCGTCTGTTTAACTTTTTGTTGAATTTTTTGTAATCGACGGTCAACGCATCGGCATCTTGCTCGCTTGCGGCAGAAAACGCGAACAGAAATGAAGCCAAGCGGTTTTCGTGCGGGCCAATCGAAATACTGCCATTTCCGCTTTTTCTTTTATACGGGTCGGGATAACCCCAAATAATGGGGTCACGCTCAATGTCCTTGTAACAATTGATAATAAACTGCTGCAATTCCCCAAGGGCTTTTAAAAATTGTTCATGGGTCAACCTATCCAAGTGTTGTGGATTAACCTTCAAATCAGCGGGAATAGGTGCAATTCGTTCTCGACTGGCTCTGACTTCTGCGATATGCCTTGCCATAGCTTCTGAAAATTTTTTATCTTCCACTCAAATCCTTACCGCTCATTGGCTTCCTCCCTGTCGAAAACGTAGCCCGCTGTGTCAACTGCAAAATAAGGGAACTGTGTCTTTTCATCTTTTTCGGTCTTATCCGCCAACACAATCACTTTAATTTTTCGCGGTATTATCTTTGCGTAAATATCAGGAATACGGATAAATCCGTCTTGCACCGTGGTTTGAAATTCAAATGCTTGTTGCATTGCACTACCTCCAATTCAGTCTGTGTCTTTTGATTGTCGTGCATACAATTATAACAAGGAAAGACGACAATCAATGGCAAAAAAATTCCCCTCTGATACCTTGAGCGTTTAAGGAACTGTCCGGAAATAACTTGCCTGTTTGGGCTTGTCTTTTTGCCGTACTGCTTCGTCGCAAAAAACCTTGCGATCCTCTAGGTCGCAACGGTTTTTGCTCCTCGCATTGCGACAAAAATCCTGCGCCCAAACAGTCAAGTTATTTCCGGACAGTTCCTAAGTATGGATTCACAACCATGTATCTGTAGCCTCTCTCGACTCCCGGCGCATCTTCTTCTTGGATGGCAGGGTATTTAATTCGATAGAGGCAAACACTTCCTCAAAGTCTCTCATGGGAACACCTGTTGCAATTTCTCTGTCTACTCTACTAAGCATTTGCCCTAATTTTTGGCGTGCTATCATTTTTTGGTAGGCTTCTACACTCATCACAATTAAATCAGCTTCGCCGTTTCTCGTAACCATGACCGGGTTTTGCGATTCATGGCAATGTTTGGAAAATGCATTGTAGTCGTGGCGTATGCTTGTAGATGGTTTTACATCGGGCATAAAGGTTGGCACACAATCATCTCCTTTTATCACTACACCTTCTCAAACGTTTCCTTAGGCTCCGGGGCCGAGTCGCCCAGAATTTTATATTTTTTCGCACAAACCGTTACTGCGGAAATTATGGCGTTGCGGAAGCCTTGTTTTTCAAGCTCGCAGACGGCGGCAATGGTTGTTCCTCCGGGACTGCAAACCTCGCCTTTTAATGTAGCGGGGTTTTCGCCGGTTTCGAGAACCATTTTTGCCGCGCCGAGCAGGGCTTGGGCGGAAATATCGATGGCTTGGCGGCGGGAGAGGCCGTGTTTTACACCTGCGTCGGCCATTGCTTCGATAAACATGAAGGCGTAGGCGGGTGACGAGCCGGAAATGGCGGTGAAGGCGTCGAATAAGTACTCCGGCAGAATTTCTGTTTTGCCGACCGAGTTAAAAATCTTTAAGACCTTGTCGAGGTCTTTTTTTGTTACGCCTTCGCCGGCGCATACGGCGGTCATTCCGCAGTTTACTCGCGCCGGAGTGTTTGGCATTGTTTTTATAAGCTTGATTTTGCAGCCTTCGCCGAACATTTCCTTTGCGTGTTTAAGCCCAAGCCCCGCCGCGAGGATAATTACCATGGCGTTCGGTTTTATGCAGGATTTGATTTCGTCGATTACCGTTTGGTAAATGTGTGGCTTGATGCTTAGAAAAATGATTTCGGAATTTTTCGCGACATCGATGTTTGACGGCGTTGTTTCGACGTTGCAACTTTTGGAGATTTGTGCGAGCTGTTCGGCCTCTGTGTCCGATGCGATAATTTCCCATGCGGCAACCACACCTGCGTTAATCGCACCGTTGATAATCGCTGTCGCCATGTTGCCCGTTCCTATGAATCCCAATTTTTTTGCCATGTCCTCTGCTCCTTCGAAGGTATTTTGAGATTTTATTTTGAGACTTATTTTGATCCTTTTGCGGTTATTTTGAATCCGCTTTTTGCAAAATTTAATTTACATGTACCGCCGTTTTTGAGCTCGCCGAAAAGGACATCGGACACAAGCATCTTTTTAATGTCATTTTCGACAAGGCGGATAATTTCGCGTGCGCCATATGTTTCGCTCAGCCCCTTCGATGCGATGTGTTCGACGGCAGATTTTGTTGCGGTGAATTTGACACCTTTTGCGGCGAGTTTTGCGGCGAGTTTGCTCAAAGCTTTTTTCGCTATTTGCTCCGCCATTTCTTTGTCGACGGCCTTGAAGCGAACGATTGCGTCGAGGCGATTGCGAAACTCCGGGCTGAACATTTTTTCGACGGCTTTTTCTGCCGCGGATGCGTCGAGGATTCCGTCAAATCCGATTGTTTGGCGCGTCATTTCGCGGGCTCCGGCGTTTGACGTCATGATTATTATGACATTGCGGAAATCGGCTTTTTTGCCGGTGTTGTCGGTTAGCGCGCCGTAGTCTGTGACTTGCAGAAGTACATTTAGTATGTCGGCGTGCGCTTTTTCGATTTCATCCAAGAGAAGAACG
>WRHA01000188.1 GCA_009783395.1 Defluviitaleaceae bacterium | reverse complement strand
ATTATTGCTGTCGAAACGGTCGCTTACTGATATGAAGCGAATGCGATACAGCGGAAAAACCTGCTCGATATAGTAGCCGCTTTCCAATGCGTTGCGCGAAAACCTTGAAAAATCCTTGACTACGATGCAATTTACTCTGCCGCTTCGCACCAAACTCAGCATTTCTTGAAGCGCTGGTCGTTCCATGTTTGTGCCTGTGTAGCCATTGTCAACAAACTCAATGACCGTTGCGTTGGGGATTTGCAAATCATCAATGTGTGCATCAAGGAGAATGTGCTGATTTGCAATGCTCAAGCTTTCGGTGATTCCGTCGTCCACCGAAAGGCGAATATATTTGGAAATCACCATCGTAACTGCACGCGCTCAAACAATTCGCGGCTAACGATGCCCGTGTGCGTATTTTCAACGATTACCCAATCGGATTTTTGTACAGATTTTTGAACATAACTGCGTGTATGAAATTTGCCCTGCACCATGTCGCCGCAGTAAACGCGATTTTTCAAGATGCTGTACAAAACAGATTTGCTCCAGTGGATGTTTCTAATATCCTTATCAGAGGCCAAGCCCAGCGAATGATAATATCGCTTCGGCGGCAAAATGCCGTTTGTGTTAAGCCACTGCGAAATTTCCGCGACACTGTAACCTTCCGCCGCCATTTCATACATACGCAGTACAATCGGCGCGGCATATGGGTCAAGTACAAGTTGGTGCTTATCTTCCGCGCATTTTGCATAACCATATGGGGCAAGCCGTCCGACAAATTTCCCTTTGCGGATATTCATTTGTTTGGTTTGCCTGATTTTGCGTCCGATTTCCAGAGCGTAATGCTCGTTTACCATGTTTTTGAGACTAATCATAACGCCGCCGCTGTTGGGGTCGGCAGAATCGTAATCGTCGGTAATGGCGATGTAGCGTATACCTTTGGTCGGGAAGAATTTTTCTATGTAATACCCTGTGTCAATGGCGTTCCTGCCCAAGCGCGAGAGATCTTTTGAAATGCAGCAGTTGATTTTACCGCTTTGCATATCTTCGAGCATTTGCGTAAACGCGGGGCGTTGAAAGGATTGACCGCTCAATCCGTTGTCTATGTAGATTTCGGTGAGTTCAAGGTCGGGGCGTTCGTCGATATATGCCCGAATAATTGCTTGTTGGGTTTCGATGGAATCGCCCTTGACTTTTTTGTCCTCGGCAGACAGGCGAACATATCCGCCAACGCGAAAAGTCCGGGCGGTCGCTTCTGCCGGATTTTGGGGAATTTTTCTGCTTTTGCGCGCCATTATGCAATACCCATAGCGGTTTCGTATTCGGATTTGTAATTGAAGGTAATCTCCAATTCCGTCTTGCTGCGAACATGGATGCTGTGAATCAAGCAGATTACCGAGCGGCGGTCAAGGGTTTGCAAATTTTCAAAAACTCTGAATTGCTCAAGCCGCGTCATACGCTCATGTGAAAGTGTATCTTCAAGTTCGGCGCGAAGTTTTGCATTTGCTTGGACGAGAATGTTTGCGTCTTTGGTGTATCCGACCTTGAGGGATCTGTGTTCCTCTTTGCTTAAATCGCCGCTAATCATAGTTTCGTAAAGCCCTGCCTTAAACTCGCGGATTTTTGAAAGCCGCATATCGTTTTCATGTAGTTGCGCCGCTATGGTTTTTGCAAGTTCATTTGCCACACGATCCGCATCCAAAGAAGCCAACAACCGTTCAAGTTCAACAATATTACAAACAAGGGCTTTTATGGTGCGAAGCACACAATCCGATAATTCCTGCTCCTTAATCATTCCTGAGGCGGTGCAATCATTTTTCTTCCTCGCGGGACAGAAGTAGTAAACATACTTGCTGCCCTTATACGAAACGATTTTGCGTGTCATTCGAGTGCCGCATGAACCGCAAATTAAAATGCCGGAGAATGCGTAGACCTTTTTATCGTTGGGCGAGGTGCGCGTATCAAGCCGCATGACCTGCTGAACCAACGCAAAACGATTTTTGCTGATTATCGGCTCATGGACGTTTTCGATTTTATGCCATTCGTCTTTGGGCTTGATTTGCCGTTCCTTCAATTTATAGTTCGGCGTGCTGATTTTCCCTTGAATCAACGTACCCGTGTAGGTTTCGTCATTCAAAATGCGAAAGATCGCCGTCGCAGACCATTTTGCATCTTTTTTGTCGGCAAAACCGCCTTTTGCATGGGGTAAACCCATGTATTTCTTATACTCCAATGGCGAGAGAATGCCGCGTTCGTTCAGCATATACGCGATGGTATCTGCGCTGTGGCCGTCGAGCTTCAATTGAAAAATCTCCCGCACGATGTCGGCAGGATATTTGTCAATCGCAAGTTTGTTGCGATTTTCTTCATCGCGAATATATCCGTAAACCGTGCAAGCCCCGACAAAATCACCACTCAGGCGTTTGGATACAAGGGCAGAGCGCACTTTTACAGATATATCGCGGCAGTAAGAGTCGTTAATGATGGATTTTAATGAGATGGATAAATCGTCGCCACTGTCGTTAAGCGTGTCGATGTTATCGTTAATTGCGATAAACCTCACGCCGTATGCGGGGAAAATCCGCCGCAAATAGCGACCGGTTTCAATATACTCGCGACCAAAACGTGAAAGATCCTTCGTTATCACGCAGTTTACGATACCTGCTTCAATTTTCTCCATCATTTCCTTGAATGCAGGACGGTCAAATAAAATGCCGGACCAACCATCGTCCACTTTTTCGCCTACCGATTCGATTTCGGGGTGCGCTTTGAGATACTCGTCGATGAGTTTTCGCTGGTTTCCAACGCTGTCGCTCTCTTGACCTCCGGGGTCGTCGGCGGCAGACAGGCGAATATATTTAATAGCTTTGTACTTAGCTTGCATGATGTGCCTCCTTAGACAGGTTCTAAGCTACACCATCATCAGCGTTAAACATTCTTCGAATGTTAAACCGGTCTCGGCATATTTGGCTGTTATGTTGAAATTGCCGCATTTGAAATGGTATGGATTTCGTATTTGCCTAACAAACTCCTGTATTCGTGCATCTCGCGACAAGGTTTTGTCCACCGAAACAGTGCTGATGTCTACTAATTCATTTTCGTTTGTGGCACTTTTCATTTTGCATAACCTCCAATCACTCCCTTAAAACAAGTTATGCATGTGCGGTTTGTCTGAATTCCGATATTTTTTCAAAAAAATAATGCGACAGGGCATGGTCGTGTTATAATGCTAGAAACTGCCCCTGCAAAGAAGGGATAACCATGAAGCTCGACCGATTGATTGGGATATTAAACACCTTGTTGCAGCATGACCGGGTAACGTCTCCGTGCCTTGCCGAGAAGTTTGAGGTAAGCCGCCGTACCATAAACCGTGACATAGATACCCTGTGCCGTGCGGGTATTCCCATCGTGACATACAAAGGAATGGGCGGCGGCATTTCCATAGCGGAGGGCTTCAAATTTGACAAGCGTCTGCTGACCGTCGGGGAACTTTCCGACATCATCGCCGCGTTAAAAGGAATCGGAAGCGTTTCAGATTACACCCGCATTGAGCGTACACTTGATAAGCTGGGCGCAAATGCTGATGCGGTGGTTTCTTTGTCCGAGCCGATAATCATTGACCTTGCTTCCCACTACAAAGGGCATTTAACCGAAAAGATTGCCGCCATCAAACAGGGTATTCTTGAAAAGCGCGTAATCTCCTTCGACTATTTTTATGAAAAAGGCGAAACAACACGGCGCATAGAGCCGTACATCGTAGTGTTCCAATGGACTTCATGGTATGTATTTGGCTTTTGCCAAAATCGGCAAGACTGGCGAATGTTCAAGCTAAACCGCCTTTGGAATCTTGTTGTGCAGGAGGAACAATTTTCCGTGCGGGATATTCCGCCGGAAAAAAAGCAGTGGGGAACACATTTGCGCGATGAGCTAAAACTGGTGGCCGTCTTTGATCCCTCGGTAAAATATCTTCTGATAGAAGCATACGGCCTCGATTGCTTTCACGAAACGGAAGGAGGCTTGATGTTTGAAATCGGCTTTACAAACCGTAGCTATATGATTGGCTGGCTTCTTGGGTTTGGCGAAAAGGTAAAAGTTTTGGAGCCGGCAGATGTAGCGGAGGAAATAGCAGACACCGCCCGCAAGGTGGCGGCATTATATTAGAACCTGTCTTCAATAATTTCACGCCGCCCCGACACAGCCTGGCGTTCCCACAGCTTCCCGTCGGCTCCTAACGTACCGCATTGGGTACGCGT
>WRHA01000187.1 GCA_009783395.1 Defluviitaleaceae bacterium | reverse complement strand
TGCTTCGGTGTTTACGTCATTTTCGCGCAAAATTCTCTCTTGGCGAGTTACTTCAGATTTTACCAGTTCTTCCATATCATAAAGATATTTCGTGTAGCTTTCCTGTCGCCTTGCTTCTTTACGTTCACGCAACCTTTTTTGGAATGTCTTTGTGATTAGAGGCCACATAAGCGTACCCAGCAACATACTGACGCTCATTATAATTGATGGCATTGCTTGTTGAAAATTGTTTGTTTCAATCGCACGCATTACTGCGAATACGCCACTTGCCGCCGCTGCCATTCCCATCGTCATCGAGGGGCCTATTAGCATAATTAGTGGTACTTCGTCGTTATTTTGGTTTGTCGGCGGCGCATCAAGCTTCAGCTCAAAGGTGTCTACACCATACTTAAAACGCGGCGCACGATAGAAATAATCGTCTGCGACATCCTCGAAATCATATTCGGAATCAGGGTCAACAGATGCATTATCCATTTTTGCCGGGCTGTATATTCGAAGATCGCCTTTAACCTTAACCTTTTCATCCGGGTTGTTAATAAATAGGAGTCCATGCGTTACAACAATCTGCAACCCCATTATATAGACTACATCGCCGATATATAACTGCTCATTGCTCAAGCGTACAGCTTCTCCGTTAACATAAGTCATGTTCGTAGTGCCAATGTGCCGAATTGATATGCCATCCTTGGATATAGTCAGTTCAGCCTGTATATCGGAAGTGAATTTATTGGCATAACAAATATCATTATCAGAATTGCGACCAATGGAAAATTTTGATGAGGATCTTGTCACCTCGTAAGCAGTGAAATGTTTTCTGTCATCGCTGAGAGGCTCCACATATAGGGCATATTGAGATTCGGATTTGTTCGCACCACGTATCGCGTACAATTCATTCGGATTCAAGGCTACATTTTGCAAGAGGTTGTTCTTGTCATCATAAATTTTGAATTTTCTGTTTGATTTAAGAACCCACTGTGGAATACCGCCTGATTCGGTGGGGCGCACAGCTTCGACTGCAACAATATCTTTCATTTTTCCCTTTGCATCCCTGCCGCGCACCAAAAAAAGCCCCGCGTGTTTCTCCGGCAAGACCATGCTGTTGTATTCTTGCTTTGAAAAAAGAATCAATTGCATACGATTTCCCCCGTTCAATCGCCGTCCGGCAAAATCTCAAATTTAACATTCAGTGGCTTGAAATATGCCGTGCGATTTTCGCTGTTCATTTGAAGCCCCGGTATAAATAATCCGTCTAAATCGCGTGTTGCATCAATTTTTTCTACATCCGTGACCGTTAAGCCGTAATTTGCTCGAGATAAGACGGGAGCATATATGCGTTCGGTTGTACACCATTGTTCGACTAAGGAACGAACCAACTCCGCTGTTTGACGGTCAGCACCCACATACGTAGTTTCGGCCTGTGAAAGCAAATTTGCTACCAAATCAATATTTTCACGTATTTGTTTCGCTCTATTGTGCAAATAGCCGAGGCGATTTTCCATATCGCTTCGAGAGGTAATTTCTATGTTTAATCCATTTAGCGCAGTGCGCAGGCGATATTCGCATTCTTCAAAATTTTGTGCTAATTTTTGCAGAAGTTGTCGCCAATCGTTAGCCATGTTGACATCAAAGGCAATCATCGTCATCAACCACCTTACAAAGCACCGGTCAAATCAAAACCCGGCGCTATTTATTTGCGCTCGCAAGGTATCATCCGCTTCACGCATCGTCCGAGCGGCGGTGTTCATAAGTTGCCGGAATCTCTCAAGCGTATCGCGAAAATTTCTGAACATTTGCTCTTGGCTTTGGAATTGGGCATAAAAAGAATTTTGCGCCTCTCCCGCCCACTCCGTACTTAAATTGTTTACGAGTGTTTTTATGTCATGTATATTGCTGTCGTGTTGATTGATGTATTGACCCAATCGGCTTGCTTCGCTTTCAAGAAAATCGGGGGTCACTTGGATTCTTGCCATGAGTTTTCCGCCTCTCAGGTAATCTTATATACTTAAAACGATAGCAAAACACGTATCTCTCACTTGCCGTGAAAAAAAATTTATTTTTTTTCCGCCGCTTCAATCTTGGCGCAAATTTGTAAAATATCATCCGATACGCTTTTTAATTCATCCTCAAACGAGGAAATTTGCGTGTAAAGTCTTCCCGACAATTCATGAAAAGCGTTTCCTGCGTTGCCTTTCCATGTCGCACTATGCTCATTGCGAGAGGTCTTGACGGAAATTGCAATGGCACCGACACTTTCCGAGAGTTCGCGAAGCTGCGCGGCATCATTTCTTGTTTTCTCAATATCAGTCGCAATCATGGGCATCTCCCTCGCTTGTTGCAGACGCGAAATAGATTTTTTCTTCCGGCTCATACATAATTTGAACATCGGAATCGTAAGTCTTGATAAGTGTCTTGGTGCGAAGCCGGCCTGAGCCTTCTGAGCTTGCAATAATTTCAGTGGCGTTGAAATATTCCGCACTACCACCGATGGCATGTCTTAATGCCTTGAGTGTTTCTTTTCCTTCATTATATATACCGAAGTTTTTCACTTCATCACAGACAACAAGAAATTTATCATATGTGAACGGTTCTCCTGTGATAGCTTGGTTGCCAAATTCCGAAAAGAAAACCTTGTTTGCCTTCTTTACCGCAGTGCATCCTTTATGCATATCAATATACAGAACAATGGAGCTACCGTTTTTCTCGTAAATATTACAGGCACGGTCAGACTTGCCCGGCGTCCGCCTCACCAAAGAAAGAAACCGCTCAAAATTCAAACAAGTATCGAGCATATTGTACAATCGTTGCTTTATGCCTATCTTCCCATCAAAAGCGACTTCGATTAAACCTTTTTCCGTCAATGCCGTTCGTGCTTCGGCATATTTTTTTTCTCGCTCATTATTACTCATATGGCTTAACTTATCGGGCATTCCTTCAAAGGTGTTGCCACCAACAAGCGCAGCGCAGTATATCCATTGTTCCGGCGATAAAGTAATTCCTGCGGAAACAGCAACGGGGGTAAATAATTCTAAACTATCCCGAACACGTTCATACAAGCGGCGGCATTCATCGCAAACGCACAGATGCACCGACACGGCGGGATCCGGATTTTCATCCGTTATAAATCGACGTATTTCTTCAACACCATAATGCATTTACCCACCTCCACTCGCAACAGAAACGAATCAGCGAAACGCATCTCTCACTTCACGTTAATTTTTTTTCGAGAACGAAATCCAACACTCGACGATTGATTCTGTCTGTCCACATAGAAATTATAGCGACAGGGCGTTCCCCAAGCGTATTGATTAAGAGCATTTCCGCGAACGCAATTCCATTTTCCTGCTCATCAAGGCGTTTGTAAAACATCCCGCGGGACTCATTTTCGACAGCGGTAAATTCATTTTTTATTTCATCAAATGTTGAACCGGTAATCCGTAACAACGTAAATTCGCCAAGATCATCGACAATTTTTGAAGAAAACCCCCTATGCCGACCGTCTGTGCCATGACGAGCAGGGTAAACAAAGCGATTATTCAAATAGACAAGGATTCTATATGGGGCAACGGGCATAAATAAAATAAAATCAATTATTTCATTAAATATGTCGAAATCAACGGGAGCATCGTCCAATAGCTCGTCCGCGAGTAAATCAATATTCTCCGTAAGGGTGTTTTTAGCTTGACTTCGGATATAATCCACGGCCTTATTCCGTGCCATCGTAAGCGCGTAAGCATAATGGTCAGCGTCTTCCGGTATCTCCGGCAACTTTTGAAGAATTTTAATCATCGTGTCTTGAGCGATGTCCTCACGAGCCGCTACATCCGGTATTCGCGATGAAATAAATTTGATTATCCGCGGGCGCAACAAATCAAGCGCATCCTCAAGTGCGGCGGCATCACCCCGACGCGCTTGGCAGAACAATTCGCGTATTTTACCTTTCGTGTCGACACTCATTGATGTACGCGGCATAGCGACACCTCCCACAACAACATGCTCTAAATGCGCGCATCCTACGATTCGCAAAAAACATGATGTCTGCGCGAAGTAGAACAAATTCCTGCAGAAGTTTAGCACACGTATGGTTTTGTTGCAAATTTTTGACAGATTATGCATCTGTTCGCCGCCATTCAGCAAAAAACGCGTCGCGAAAATTTTTTCGCGACGCGTTTTTTGATTTACAAAATCGGTGTGGTTT
>WRHA01000186.1 GCA_009783395.1 Defluviitaleaceae bacterium | reverse complement strand
TATCCTTAACAGGCTCCGGCACGTCGCCGGAAACAATGCGCTGTGCAAGCCCTTCGGCAATCGCCGTTTTTCCGACACCGGGGTCGCCGACAAGGCACGGATTGTTTTTTGTGCGGCGCGAGAGAATTTGTATAACCCGCTCGGTTTCCTTTGCGCGACCGACAATCGGGTCAAAATGGCTTTCCCCGGCCATTTTTGTAAAATCGCGCGAAAATTTATCCAGCACAGGAGTGGTGGATTTTGTATTTTTCGGTGTGTTCGGATTTATGGGAAAAGCGAATGGCGGAGCGCCTGCATGACTGGCCTCGCCGAGCATCGCCATCATATCGTCATACAATTTTGACGGATTTGCGTTTAATGCCATCAAAATTGTGTGTGACAGCGAATCGGTTTCCTTTAAAAGTGCGACTAAAAGATGCTCCGTGCCGATATAATTTGTTTTCATGCGCAATGCTTCTTGGTGGCTGTTTGCCAAAACGCGTTTCAAGCGCGGCGTTAGATCAACAAGCTGTTCGTTTCCGGCCGTCGGTGTCGCGCCTGCGCCGCCGACACGCTCGAGTTCCGCCATAATATCTTCCGCGGTCACGCCCTGCATTTCGAGTGCCTTCGCCGCGATGCCGCCCGAGACTTTCGCAAGCCCCAGCAGTAAATGCTCGGTTCCTCCGTGAGAAACTCCCATTTCTTTCGCGGCGTCCTGTGCGTTTTGTATCGCTTGCCTAGCTTTTTCGGTAAAAGGTCCTTTCATTCTGATGCCCCTCTTTATCTAAGTATGCATTAATTATTTCCATTTTTTATATCATATAAAACCCCACACGGCAATTTCGCGTATTTTGGGGAAAAAAATATGATACACTGTGAAAAATTATAGACACGGAGGGTTTGCAAATGTATGTAAAATATGGATTTAATTTTCTGTGGATGTTTGCAAAGTTCGATAAAGATTCAAAGCCTGCACTGCCTGACCCGCACGAGTTAGACTTTGTGGCTGAACATGGATTTAATTTTATTCGCGTGCCAACGGATTATCGATTTTGGACAAAAGGTTTTGAGTATCTCAACCCCGATGAAAAGATTTTCGAGACTTTTATTGATGCATATCTTGACGAATGCACAAAACGGGGGCTACACATGTCCCTAAACATTCATCGTGCGCCGGGCTATTGCATAAACAGAAATGATTTGGAAAAACACAGCCTGTGGACAGATCGGGAAGCTCAAAATGCATTTGTATTTCTATGGGAGCTTTTTGCTAAAAGATACAAAGGAATCAGCAGCGATTTGCTCAGTTTTGACTTGGTAAATGAACCGCCAAACATAGGACAATACGGATGTACTCGGGCTTCTCACGAAAAAGTTATCCGACAGACAATAGATGCGATTCGAAAAATTGACCCCGTCCGCGAAATTGTAATCAACGGCTTGGAAGGCGGTCATACCGCACTGCCGGAGCTGGCAAATGCAGGCGTTATCCACAGCGGAAGAGGGTATCAGCCGTTTCAGGTAAGCCATTACAAAGCCCAATGGATTGAAGGATGGGAGGACATGAAGCCCCCAAAATATCCGGGAATTTCCGGCGACATGAAATGGAATCGCGCCACCCTTGCAGAATCATACAAGGAGTGGCGCGATGTAGAGTCCACCGGCGCAAAAATCCATATCGGGGAATTCGGATGTTACAACAGGACGCCCAATGACATTGCCTTGCGCTGGCTGGGCGATATTATGTCGTGTTGGAAGGATTTTGGTTGGGGGTATGCCATGTGGAACTTCAAGGGTCCGTTTGGCATTTGCGACCACGGCAGACGTGATGCACGTTTTGAAAAAATCAAAGGTTTTAATATCGACATGGATTTATTGGATTTGATGTTGCGCAACAGAATTTAGGGTTTTTAGAGGTCGCCTTCTTCGCGCTTCAAATGTAAAATTTTTGCAAATCGTTTGCCGGTGATAAATCTGATGCATACAATTTGCAGCGGAAGCATGATTGCGGTTCGAATAATTCTCACGGGAATCAGTGCGATGTACGCCGTGCCAACGCGCTCGAAAAGCTCGCCATCAATGCTCGTATCACCTGAAACGATGTAGCCCCAATGCGGAATTATCGAAATCCAAAGCGTGTCGATAAAAAAATTTATCCCGATTGTAACGATGCCCGCCGTTACGCATACTTTCCAAAACGGAACGGGTTGCTTGTGCAGAAGCAGCCCGTAAATTATGCCGATTAACAACGCGGAAATCGTAAAGCCCGGAAAAAAAACGCCTCCCGTAGGCAGAAGCATTACGCCGACAACATCGGCGATCACCGCCGCAATTGCAGAAAAAACCGGTCCGTAAAGCATCGCGATTATCGCGATACAAATGAAGCCAAGGCTAATCCGCACAATCGCCGCACCCGGCGGAATCTGAATAACGGCAATGCGCGTTAAGATAATTTCTATCGCGATAAGCAACGCGATAATTACAATCTTTTTCGTGTGTGAATGTGTTATTTCAGACATTAAAAAAACTCCTCCTTGTTGTGTCACCACAACAAAAGGGAGCTACCCTAGATAGTGGATGCGGAAGCACACCGCGGACAACCTTCCCCTGCCCTTCGTCCGGAAGATACATCCCATCAACCGGCACTTTACGCGTGAATCCTTCTCTGACACGAATTTTTTTCCAGTGTAGTCCGATTCAGCAAATGTGTCAAGTGTTACGCTGTCGCACAAAATTTCTAATCCTTCCGACCATCGAGAGCGAACCGAGCGCGATAATTACGTCGTCACGTGCGGCGGTTTCAAAAGTGTGCGCGACACCATCGTTTAGATTTTCGAAAACAACGGCTTTGCCGGATACATATTTAACTAACTCGGCGGCGGGCAATGCGCGTGGATTTTCGGGCGTAACAAGCACGAATTTTTTCACGCCGGAATTAAAGTCGGAAAGAAGTCGTGCCATTTCCGCATATTCTTTGTCTGCCAAAACGCCGAACAGAAAGATTATATTTCTTCCGGGAAGGATTTTGTCAAGCGTAGCGAGTGTCGCAGAAATTCCTTGCGTGTTATGCGCAACATCAACGATAAACAAAGGCTCACGGCATAAAACTTCAAATCTCCCGGGCCAAACGGTTTCACGCAGACCACTGCGAAGAGCATCATCCGAAATCACCCACCCCCGCGCACGCAATATTTCCGCCGCTTCAATTACACCTGCGGCGTTTCGGAGCTGATGCGCGCCGAGAAGCGGTATTGTTAAGTTTTCTTTTACGTATCCAAAATTTTGTCCATCCAAATTTATTTCCGCAAGCGCGATTTTTTCTTCATTTACAAATGTTAAGGAGGCATTCATCTCCGTGCATTTCTCGCGCAAAACCCTCTCAACCGAAACTACTTGAGGGTGGCACACAACCGCCCCTTTAGACTTAATTATCCCGGCTTTTTCACCGGCAATTTTCTCTACCGTCCCGCCGAGCTGTGCCATATGATCAAGACCGATTGCCGTAACAATCGCGACCTCCGGTGTATCTATGACATTCGTACAATCGATCCGCCCGCCCATGCCAACCTCAAGTACAACGATGTCGCACTCCTCTCGAAAAAAATGCAAAAACGCCAGCGCAGTAATAATTTCATACTCCGTCGGAGCGTCCTCCATTTTCGCCGCTTCTTGCGCCACATCGCCGGCAAGCAAAATTAGCGCGTCGTCGGAAACTGCCGTGCCGTTTACTTGAATCAGCTCGTTAAATTTGTCCACAAACGGTGACGTAAAAAGCCCCGTTTTGTACCCCGACGCCTGTAAAACACTTGCAAGCATCGCCGCCGTAGAGCCTTTGCCGTTCGTCCCGGCGATATGCACAAATTTTAACTTCCTATGGGGCATACCAAGAAGCCGCACAAGCTCCGAAATACGCGAAAGCCCAAGCACACTACCCTTCCACGTTGTCCCATAAATAAAATTCATTGCGCCTTCGATTGTAGTAATCGCCATCTATATGCTCCTCGCTACATAAACCACGGCATTATACAAAAAGCACGCCAAGCGTGCAATGGGAACCGTGAGCACGCCAAGCGTGCATTGGACACCGTGGACGTCTTCGAGTTATTGGGGTGTTCGTCTCGAAGGGTGCGGGCAAAGAACGTCCGCCATTGCCGGATACGGTTTCGAGGTTTGTAAAAAAATAATCGGTGCGGG
>WRHA01000185.1 GCA_009783395.1 Defluviitaleaceae bacterium | reverse complement strand
GAGCCGCTTTCAACACTGTACAAGCCCGGGGTTCGCGAAGTCGGACGACGGCTCAAGTTACCTGCCGCGCTTGTAAATCGCCAGCCCTTCCCCGGCCCGGGGCTTGCTGTGCGCGTAATCGGCGAAATTACGTCCGAAAAGCTGGAAACCCTGCGTTTGGCCGATGCGATTTTCTGCACGGAAATCGAAAAGCTCTCAAAGAAGCCCAGCCAGTATTTTGCAGTATTAACCGACACATTATCAGTCGGGATAAAAAACAACATACGAACATATGACCCCGTTATCGCACTGCGCGCCGTAAAAACCGTAGACTTTATGACATGCGAATCGGTGCGGGTGCCGTACAAAACGCTGGAACGCGCCGCATCGCGCATAACAAGCGAAATCCCGAACGTAAGCCGCGTGGTCTTTGATATAACCTCAAAACCGCCGGCAACGATGGAGTGGTTGTGAAAACGCACGGCTCCGATAAAAAAACCATGCGATTTATTCGCCGCGCACAGGCACTGTATTTTTCGATTACAACAGTGCTTGTGGCGGCTATTTTGCTTGTCGGACTGCAAGTTTCACGCAGTTCCGCCGATGACGCGGCATACAGAATGGCGCGTCAATACGCCGTCGAAGCGTCGGCAAATTTCCAAATTTACATGAACCCGCACATGCGCCTTATGGAACAGATTGCTCACGCCGCGCCCATTGGCCGCTGGCTTGCAAACGAGCATAACGAAGACTTTAAATCCTCGGCGTTTAACGCGATTTTGCGTACGGCAGAAACCTTTCCGGACGCATATATGATGTTCACGGTGTACGAATCGCGGGCGGCCTATGATTTTCATACACATTTCGAGTCACACGATGAATTTGTTTCGTGGGGCACTCTCGCGGGCGGCGAGGCAAGCCAATGGTTTTTTGACACTCTTGGTGCCGAAAGTCCCTTCATTTTAAACATCCAGCGCAGTCGCCCCGATGAGGACGGAAACTGGCAGCTCTATATTTGGACAAATCACAGGATTTATTATCAAAACGAGATTGCCGGCGTAATTACAATCGGCACACCTTTTACCGCCATATACGACTCGATTTTCGGTGAATTCGAATACGTAAATAAGCGCGGCTACATACTTGACAGGAGCGGAAATGTCCGACTCGACAGTGCGGGCATGGTTGAAACAGACGTGGACGGCTTGCCTGTTTTCCACCCCGCCCCCGAAGCTGAAACAAACCCTGCGCTTGTCGAAGGTCTTGCCGCACATTTGCGAATGCTTGACGGCGGAATTTTTCCGCTCGGCACATTCACGCCGGAAGCTGTTCGCCTAGATGGCTCGGACGATTTTAACTACGCCGCGATTTCACCCATCGTCGGCACGGATTGGTCTGTCATGGTACTTTCATCCCGCGCAACAGGTATAACCATGCGCTATTTTATTTTGGTTGTCACATCGATTATCTTCCTGGTTGCCTCCGCGGCCGGCGTAAGTCGGCTGGTTCGCCGACTTGTTTTGATTCCGCTGCAGGAGATGGAGCGCGAAAAAGAAGCTGACAGGCTTGAGCGTGAGGTAAAAGAGGCAGAGTACGAAGCCGAGGAAATAAACAGAATTTTCCTCGAAGCGTCGCCGTTTGTGATAAACATATGGGACGATTCATACAACCTCTTGTCCACAACCCCGCAGGCGATAAAAATGTTTGGTTGTTCAAGCGAAGCGCAGTATATTGCTAACTTTTTTGAACTGTCTCCTGCTATCCAGCCCGACGGCTCACTTTCGAGCGAAACAATCTTAAACTTCATCAAGCAGGCATTCGACGAAGGATATGTCCGCTTTGAGTGGTTGCACCGAACACTGAACGGCCGACCGATGCCTGTAGAAATTACCCTTGCGCGTTTTTTGCGCAAAGGCAAATCTTTCGTCGCGGCATATATCGTCGATTTGCGCCCCGTCAAAGTTGCTATGGACGAACGCATTCGCATGATGTTTGATGCAACGCCGCTGGTTATTGAATTTTGGAAAAAGGACTTTACGCCTATCGATTGCAACAAAACCGCGCTTGAGTATTTTGGGCTTTCCTCGACGGAGGCATATGCACTCGTGATGGGGGATTATTTCGAAAACACACATCCCGGAACGGCTGTTTTCCGCGAAAATCTAACCCAAGCGTTTAAGCACGGCACAGCGCATTTTGAATTTACCGACTACAAACTGTCGGGCGAAGTCGCAACTTTGGATATATATGCCGTAAGTATGAAAATAGGCGGCGAAAACGTCGTCGTTACGTATTCGAGAGACATCACCAATGAACGGGAAATCGAACGCGAACGGACGGAAACAAACGCCTACAAAGACGCTCTTCTCGAAGCGTCGCCCCTGTTTATCGATGTATGGGACGAGGATTTTAACCTGATTGACTGCAACGACAGGGTTTGTGATCTCCTCGGCGTGCCAACAAAGGAAGAGTTTTTGGAAAATTTGGCGGAGAAATATAATCCGGCTTTCCAGCCATGCGGCACACCGTCCGTCGATCTTTACACAGAAAAATTCAAAATCGGTCTCGAGCAGGGTTTTGTTAAATATGACTGGACCCACCTTGATGTAAACGGCAACGAGGTGCTGGTTGAGGTCACATATGTACGAGTTGTGCGAGACGGCAAGCGCGTTTTGGTTGGATACAATTACGATATGCGTGAAATCAAAGAGGCTCAGGCCGAACGCTATCGCATCGAAATCGCCGAAGAGTCGAACCGAGCAAAAACCGCATTCCTCGCTCGAATGTCGCACGAAATTCGCACACCTATATCCGCTGTTTTGGGCATTTCGGAAATTGAACTGCAATCCCCCGATATTTCGCCGCACGTCGAAGAATCCTTTGCAAAAATCAACGACTCCGCGCAAATGCTTACAAGCATGGTAAACGACATTTTGGACCTTTCAAAAATCGAAGCGGGCAGGCTGGATTTGTTTGATGAAGAATACGAAACGGCATATTTAATCAGCGACGCCGCAAATATGCATCTTATCCATTTGGGCGAAAAGGACATCGTATTTAGAATGTTTGTTGACCCATGCTTGCCCACTCATTTGATTGGTGATGAGATGCGCATCGGGCAGATTTTGAACAATTTGCTGTCAAACGCATTCAAATACACCGATAGCGGCGAGGTTTCGCTCGCGCTCCAGTATGGCGACGACGAATCGCTTATTGTCTCCGTTTGCGACACGGGGTTTGGCATGACGAAAGAACAGCTCGATTCGCTTTTTCTCGACTACACCCGCTTTCACGAACATCGCCTTATAGGCGGCACCGGGCTCGGCATGTCCATTGTATATAATTTGGTGCAACTGATGAACGCGGAAATCGATATCGAAAGCGAACCCAATGTCGGCACAAAAATCGTCGTAATTATTCCGCAAAAACGAGCGAGCAGAGATATTTTGGGCGAGGAAGCCGCAAACCGATTAGAAAAATTTGAACGCACCGAGCGTGATGCGAAAAAGTTTAAATTTACGCCCGAGCTTATGCCCTATGGAAAGGTCTTGGTTGTCGACGATCTTGAGGCGAATTTGTATGTAACGCGGGGGCTTTTGGCATTCTACGAGCTGGAGGTCGATACGTGTATTTCGGGCATCGAAGCTATCGAAAAAATTAAATCGGGCAAATCATATGATCTTATTTTAATGGACTACATGATGCCCGAAATGAATGGCACGGAAGCCATGCACAAAATTCGAGAACTGGGCTTTGAAAAACCCATCGTTGTGCTTACCGCAAACGTGATGATTGGCATGTCGGAAAAGTTTATGCAGGACGGATTTGACGACATCATTTCAAAGCCAATAAATACCACGCGCTTAAACACTATTTTAATCCGACACATTCGCGACAAACAACCACGCGGACTGCTTCTTACAGCCGCCGCAGATGTGGCATCGGCAAAGAGCGCGGATATCGACAGCTTCCAAAGCAACCGATCTCTCATGGATAAGTTGTGCGAAATTTTTGTAAAGCGGCACAAAGGCGCGCCCACCGAAATTCGCGCCGCAATCCGGGCGGGAAACACAGATTTTGCAAATCTTCAATCCCACTCCCTCAAAAGTGCGGCAGGGCTTATTCACGAACACGCGCTTGCAAAAGCGGCCGAAGCGTGCGAATACGCGCTTAACGCCGGAGAACTGCCAACC
>WRHA01000184.1 GCA_009783395.1 Defluviitaleaceae bacterium | reverse complement strand
CCTGAAAAACCTTCGCAAACTCGCCGGTTGGGATTCAAGCTTCTTAGAACGTGTCGTGTTTGCTGTTTGAAAAATTAAATTAAATGCGGTGACCGTGAGGCGGAATCTCACAAGTCATTGCCTCCCATTGAAAAAAGCGACATAATATTAAGAAAAACATAGGGAGAGTACGATGTGAAAAAATCGGACAGGCATTATGCGGTAACAATTTTGGGGGAGGTGCTGCATGAGGGGGCGTATGCGAATATCGCGCTGCGGAAAACGCTCGCGGGGACGGATGCGTCGTCGCAATCGCGGGCGTTTATCACGGAACTTGTTAATGAAACACTGCGGAATTTGATTCTGATCGACGGGATAATCGAGGAGTTTTCAACTATGCCCGCAAGCGAAATCAAGCCGATAATAAAAAATATCTTGCGGATAAGCGTGTGCCAAATCCGCTTTATGGAGCGCGTACCGGAACGCGCCGCCGTAAATGAAGCCGTGGTTTTGGCAAAAGGATACAACTTCATTCATCTGACCGGCTTCGTAAACGGGATTTTGCGAAACATCGCACGCGAACCGAATCGCCCAAAAATCGCGCCGAAAGATCTCGCACTGCGATTTTCATACCCGCCTTGGCTTGTAAATTCGCTTGTAAAATGGCTTGGCTCGAAAGATGCGATTGCATTTTGCGAAAAAAGTCACAAACCCGCGTCGGGCATTTCGATTCTCGTGTCGCACGCCGACGAATGTGTAAAGTCAATCGAAGCCGAAGGTGTCGAAGTCGTACCTTTGCCGACCGAAAACATGTTCACTTTGCGCAAAGCCGGCGATATCACACAGCTCGCGGCATTCCGTGACGGACATTTTATCGTAATCGACCCGGGCGCACTTGCAGCAGTAAACGCGCTTAACGCACAACCGGGGCAAACAATCATGGATTTATGCGCCGCGCCGGGCGGAAAATCCTTCGCAACGGCCTTTGCCATGCGCAATACAGGCCGCATCCTTGCCTTCGATATCCACAAACATAAAATCGACTTGATCCGAATGACACAAAAACGCCTCCGTCTCTCAATTGTCGAGCCGCAAATAAATGACGCGCTAAAATTCAACCCCACCCTCGAAAACATCGCAGACGCAGTACTCTTGGATGCACCATGTTCGGGACTTGGCACAATTCGCAAGCACCCGGAAATAAAATACACCCGCCACCCTGAGGATATTGCGATTTTAGCGAGAAAACAACAACAAATGATCTCAAACGCCTCTCGCTATGTAAAACCCGGCGGCACGCTCATTTACTGCACATGCACCGTAGCACGAGAAGAAAACGCCGACATAATCGAAAACTTCCTAAGCAATCACGCAAATTTTACCCTCGAAAGTGCGGAACAAATACTCCCGTGCGAGAACTCCGACGGTTTTTTTATTGCTAAACTTTTACGGGCTTAAGATAACTTTTTTTGCGCGAAATTATCGTCTCCGTAAATTAACATTGAAGCAAAAACCACAGCGTTGTATAATTCCTCCGATGGGGGTGGCGGATTGAATAAAATATGCAAAGCGGTTGCAATGTTTTTGGTGGTTTTGATGTTCTGCGTTCCCGTTTTTGCGGAGGAAATATTTTTTATTCCATGGGAATTTGAGCTCTATAGTGAAGCAAATTTTCGCAGCGAGGTTTTGGGAAGGTCATCACGGCGGCAAGTTATTGTGCAGGCGCGAGGCGAGGGCGATTGGGTACAAGCGGAAATTGATGGGCATGTTGGGTGGGTGAATTTGCGTTATTCGCCCGCAATGTGCCTGTTGGATGAATTTTTCGCACCCCTTGGGCGGGACGTCGCGGTTTTTTATAAAAATCTTGATACGGGGTTTACATATGTGCATAACCCGCAGAGGGTTTTGTTTGGTGCGAGTTTATCAAAATCGAATCACGCGCTTTATACATTTATGCTTGCCGAGCGTGGCGTGATTGATATGTACGAGGTGCATGTTTACTCGCCACAAGATGAGTGGGGCGGCACGGGAATTTTGCGCTTCGAACCGTTTGGCCTTGAGCTTACAACGCGTGAGTTGTTGGGGCTTTCGATTCGCGAAAGCGACAATGCGGCTTTTCGAATGCTTGAGCGTTTTACGCGAGATGCGGTACCGTCGTATCGGGATTTTGTGCGGGAAATAGGCGCGGATACGAGTTTGATTCGCGATGTTTTGGCGCAAAACACAAATGCGCGGGACGCCGGATTATTTATGTACAGGATTTGGCAGTATATTGAGGGCGAAAGTCGCTACGGGCATTATTTGCGATACGATTTACTTAACACGGCGCAAGTATCGCATCCGCATTTTACACGATGGGAAGGCTCAAACGGCTGGGGCGACCAAGGCATTGGCACAGATGTAAATATTCGGATGCTGGTATCCGACTACCCCCTTGCGCGAAAATACGGCTGGGCAAACAACGCCTTCCACGACGCAGGCATAGTGTACGCGCCGTCGCCGTATATTTTGGTAGTTTTAACAAACGAGACACGCGGCGCACACGGATTAATGGCAGATATTTCATGGTTTGTACAAAATTTTAACACTGCGACATTTGCAGCACCGGTACCGCTGAATGCTCCGCAAAAAGGCCCCGAACGATACGCCGGTCAATCCTCAATACTCCTGGCATCACTAAATTTCCGCCTAATCAGCACGCCAAGCGTGCATTGAGCACCGTGGGACGGTTCGTAGTTGCTTACATGTTCGTCTCGAAGCCGGATACTGTTTTCGTCGCATAAAAAAAATCGCGACCTCCGAAAACCCTTAATTTAGGGTTTTCAGAGGTCGCCGGTATCACCTTAGCAGTCTCAAAATCCATTCTGTGTTTTGGTTGGACTGTGCGAGTATATTTATTGCGGCTTGTTGCAAAAAATTGGATTTTACAAATGCCATCATTTCGCGGGCGATGTCTGCGTTTCGTATGCGCGATTCGGAATCTTGCAGATTTTCGCTTGAAATCAATAAACTGCGTGCGGTAAATTCCAACCGATTTTGAACTGCGCCGAGCTTTGCACGCTCTTTGTTTACAATGTCGAGAGCGTGGTCGAGATAGTCGACCTGTTGGGAAATTGCCTGACCGCTCGGGGAAACCACATTTATTATACGGCTTAAATCGCCGTTAATTCCGCCGAGGATGCGTGTATTTATGTTTGGCAAGGTTACGTTTATCCCTTGATTGGAGTTTGCGCCGAGCTGAAGCCAAAGCTCACGGTTCCTACGCGATTCAAATACGCCCCTGCTTTCGACGGAAGGCGGGGGGAAGATTGGGGTGCCGTCCGGGAGAAGGGGAGTAAATCTATTGACTTGGGCTAGGACTACGTCGTAAGTCAAAAAACTTTGCAATTCCATTCGCCATCTGCCCGATGTAGTGACACCATGTAAGAATAATGTTGCACCAAATGTAAAACCTCTGTCTGCCCGAAAAAATTCCGCAGCAACCGCCGCACCTTGAGAATCGACATATCGCCTTACAATATCATCGGGGGATGAAGGGGGTGTATCTAAAAGAAGCTCCCGCATATTAAATACCGCCCCGCACGGTGAGGTCAGAATCCATATAGAAGGATTCTGCTGAAAGAGAAGGCTGCTAAATTCCACAATGTCGCCGTAAAGCACATCAAAATACGCAATAACACTCTGCGTACGGTGCGCATGTGCGGTCACAAATGCAGTCTCCTGCCTAACATAACCACCCATATCGTCACGGTATATAATATCGTCAATTGTACGATGGAAAGAAGACAAAGGACATACTAACGAAATAAAAAAAGGGCTTCCGCCCCCATCTCCGTTTGATGGCGGAGAGTAGCCGACTGATGGCGGAAAATAAAGCCCTGCCATGCAACATCCGAGCAAGCGCATAGAATTATACTCTGCTCGGTGTGTCGTGCTGTTGATTTCTGTCATAATTTGATTTATTTCTTGTTGAATCATTTGGCGTTGACTGCTGTAACCGGACGTATATGTGTCATTTGCGGCTTGAACCACAAGTTCACGTACACGGATCAGCATATCGCCAATAGTCGACATTGCGCCGTCGGCGGTTTGGATTAAGGCAATGCCGTCTTGTGCATTACGCCATGCTTGATCAAGTCCACGAATTTGCGCACGCATATTTTCGGAAATGGCAAGCCCCGCCGCGTCGTCC
>WRHA01000183.1 GCA_009783395.1 Defluviitaleaceae bacterium | reverse complement strand
CGGACGTGTACCACGGCCCGTAAATATCGCCGGGGAGAGTGTTGCGGTTAAGCGTCATGCCGCATTCTCGCAGGGCGGATTCGCCTTGGCGACCGGTTATACCAAGCTTTGCGACATTTACGAGAACGATATGATTATCGGTTCCGCCGGTTTGAACGGCAACGCCTTTTTCAACAAGCGCATCAGCCAAAAATTTCGCATTCTGCATAACTTTTTTCGCATACGCCTTGTATTCCGCCGTGTTTGCCTCGCCGAACGCGATCGCTTTTGCGGCAACCATATGCGGAAGCGGCCCGCCCAAAACATGCGGACAACCCTTGTCGACATATTCTGCATACTCCTGCTTGCAAAGCACCATGCCGCCGCGCGGCCCGCGTAAAGTTTTGTGTGTTGTCGTCGTAACCAAATCGGCATGGGGAACGGGATTAAAATCGCCGGAAATCGCACCGCCGGCAACAAGCCCCGCGAAATGCGCCATATCAACGACCATAACCGCTCCGACTTCATCGGCATATTTTTTCAAAAGCGCGTAATCGATATTGCGCGGGTACGCACTGAACCCAAGCAGGAAAATAAGCGGCTTAACCTCGTGAAGCTGTTTGCGCAGACCGTCATAATCAAGCAAGCCCGTCGATTCGTCTACGTTGTAATCGTACACTTCAAAAAGTTGTGCCGAAACATTGTGTCGATACCCGTGGGTGAGATGCCCGCCGGAATAAAGCCCCATGCCAAGCAGTCGCTGATTACCCATGGCCTCGCGGATTTTATCCCACTCTTCCTTCGATATTGCCAAAATATTTTTTTCGCCAAGTGCGTCCATCATCGGCGTTTGAATTTTCTTGCGCAAAACAGCCAAAAATGCCACAAGATTCGCGTCCGCGCCCGAGTGCGGCTGTACATATGCGTGTTCGGCTCCAAACAGCCGCTTCGCTTCGTCGCAAGCCATGCGCTCAATGTCATCAACATTGTCGCATCCCGCATAAAAACGATTTTCGACAAAGCCCTCGGCATACTTGTCCGTCAAGAAATTCCCCATCGCGCTTTGCGTCGAAAGCGACGAATAATTTTCGCTTGCGATGAGTTTTAAATAACTCCTCTGATCGATGAGTTCTTGCAAAATGCACTTGGCAATCGCAGGATTTTTCCTCACAACCATTTCAAGATTTGCGGTAAACGCAACCATTTCTGTGCTTGGCGCGCTCGTTGACGCAAGATATTCTTTTAGCATTTAACATGCTCCTTTCGAAATTTAATCTCGCCAATAGGCTTTTTTAATAAATAGCTGCCATATTCGATTTGTTTCGGAAAAATCCGCGTCGCTGCATGGTTTGCCTTCAATGCCAAGCATTTTCAGCTCATGCAAAGTCTGTGCAGATCGTTCGCAATCTTCCAGCGTCCACAGGAAATGTGAAAGCAGTCGATATTCGCCTGTGTTCGCCAGTTTATGCCTCGCATATTCGTCGGGATCTTCAATAAGGCGCAGAAAATATACGGGACGAAAACGAGGATCACCCGTGTCATTGTCAAACTCGTTTGCGTAGTTCCTCAAACTGTTGCACAGAATCCGATACACCGCAATCATCCAAACATCGAGCCAAATTTTCGACAAGAGAGTGCTTCAATTTCGGCGCGTAATCACTCCCAAGCACTTTTTCCGACAATCCAAACACAAGCGAAATATCCGCTCCCGCAAGCAATTTTTTTATATCATCCGAATCGCGTTCATTAAACCGCGCCAGCTTGCTTACAATAATATCCTCACGCGACAAAACATAAATGGATAAATATTTAAACTGTGGCAAGCGTGTAGCGCGGGCTTTATAACCGGGCGGAATTGTCGCAAGTTGCAAATCAATCAGATCAAACGGCTCGAGGGGTTTCATTACGCGCCCCAAAGACGCGCTGTAATCCAGATCAACTATGTCGAAATCACGTGTGGCGCGGTCAAAATATCGTGCCAGCACACAACCCGCGCCGCCCAAAATATACACATCGAAAGGCTCTATGTTCAATGCCTTCGCGAGGGTTTCCATGTCCGTCAAGGCATTTTCCATTTGACTGCTATCCATAATAAATTTTCGCACGTCCGTGTTTGCGAGTAGCTTCCATGTCTATGATGCGCTGATTTGTTGAGCCGCGAAATTTTAGGTCGAGGTCGCGCTGTTCGTGGATGTAGGGGCCGTCGATGAGATAGTCGGTGAGGTCTAACAGAGCGTGAATTTCGGGGTCGTCGCGGGCGATCAACTCTTCGTAGGTGTACCCCGTGAAGGTCGTCACATCCCAACCGACGCGCTTCGCCTCAAGCGCGATTTGCGCACAGTCCCCCGCTTGCATAAACGGCTCGCCGCCCGAAAGAGTAACCCCGCGCACCATTTTTCGCGCCGGCCCGGGCTTCTTCATCTTGCGCATAACCTCGCGCACGGTATGCTCGCGCCCGCCCGTTCGCGAATGGCTGTCGGGATTGTGACATTCCGGACAACCCAAATCACAGCCCTGCACAAAAACTACAACGCGTATGCCGGGGCCGTCCACCAGAGATTCATATGTTATGCCTGAAATTCGCATTTTCGCCCCTCATGCCGCAATTTTTTTGTAATCCATCACCGTTAAAGTAATTTCACTTGACGTGTCTTGGATTTTATTTAAAACCTGCTCCAATTCCAAAACTGTATTATTTTCAAAATAAGTTTCGCCGCATTGCCCGCATTTTTCACATGGAACATCCCGGACAAGTGCGATAAGATTTTTATTTTTTTCAATATAATCCGTTTGGGATTGAATCAGCTTGCCTTTGCAAAAAACGCACATTAGATTTGCTCCTTTCGGGTTTTAAAGTCGTGCTCCCATTCGTCAAGCGTCGGTTCATATGCCGTAATAATATATGCTTTTTCGTCGTCCGTGCTTGCAACAACGTGCAACGGGTGTTTCTCGTCGAAGTTAAATATCAACCAGCTCGGAAAGGGCTTGTCATCGTGATAATGCGTCAAAACTTCGCCGTTTAAAATCGTGCCAACAACTGACGTTGCGGGTATTTTTCTCTCCCGTATGCGATTCAAGGCGTGAAGCGTCCACTTGATATTGCCTTTTTTGCACGCTTTGCATAAAGATTCGTATGTTATGCCTGAAATTCGCATTTTCGCTCCTTATCACTTATCGTGCGTAAGCCGACATTTTTCCTCCGCTTTTTTGCTGTCGTTGAAGCGGTCGAGGGTGGAGAGATAGCCGGTTATTCTTCGTACGCGGGAGATGTCGTCACTGCCGCAGGCGGTGCAAGTTTCGGAGGTGTGCAGACCTTGCTTGCCGCAGTCGCGACAAATATCCAGGGGGAAGTTTACCGCGCCGTAGCCCATGTCGGCTTCGGCCATTGCGCGGATGATTTTTTCATAAGCTTCGATGTTGTGGCCGGGGGCGGAGGCGAGTTCTACATAGGAGATGTGCCCGGCATTGCAGTAGACGTGATATTGACCTTCGACTGCTATTTTCTCCAGTGCGGTGACTTTGCATTCTACAGGCACGTGGAAGGAATTTGTATACCATTTTTTGTCGGTTACGCCCGGCATTACGCCGTATTTTTCGGCATCAAGTGCGACAAGCTTGCCCGCAACCTGCTCGGCGGGAGTGGCAAGAAGCGTTATGTTTACGCCGTGAGTTTTAGTGGCTTCGTCGCATATGCGGCGCATGTAGCTTACGATTGAAATGCCTTGCGCTTGCGCGCCCTGATTTTCGCCGTGATGATTGCCGGTTAGCGCGACAAGGCACTCGGCAAGCCCGATAAATCCTACAGATAATGTACCGTGTTTTATGGCCGGCTCGATTTTGTCGCCGGGCTTTAGATTTTCGCTGTCATGGTAGAGATGTTGGCCCATTAAAAAGGGGAAATCGTTTGCGCGCAGGTTTTTTTGGAAATTATAGCGCGTTAGAAGCTGTTTTATGGCCTTTGTCATTGTCTCCTCGAGCAGTCGATAAAACAGTCCTATATCCTTTTCTGCACGAATTCCGAGGCGCGGCAGATTAATTGTCGTGAAGCTCAGGTTGCCGCGACCGTCGGTTACGGCTTCGCCGTTTTCATTCGCGATTACGCGTGTGCGGCAGCCCATGTATCCGACTTCCTCTTCGGTAAACTGTGCGTT
>WRHA01000182.1 GCA_009783395.1 Defluviitaleaceae bacterium | reverse complement strand
GACAAAAAGCGCGTCCTTCCACGTAATGTCGCTAACTTCCTTCGTGGGCTCCTTAAACTTGTCGGTTATAAAAAGCACAACGCCCGTAATGGTAAACGCCGCCACAAGCCAAAGCCCGCTGTCAAAAAACCTGCCGCGCACTAAATCGCGCAAAAAAAGTCCCGTAATAATCATCGGAATTGTGCCGATAATAAGCAGCCCGTTCATCTTGCAAATCGGCTTCTTGATAAGCTCCCAAACGTCGCGCCAAAACACAACCAAAATCGCCACAAGCGAACCGACATGCACAAAAATATCAAACGTAAGCATATCCTCGTCCATGCCGAAAACGCGCTGAAGCACAACAAGATGCCCCGACGAGCTAATCGGCAAAAATTCCGAAATGCCCTGCACAATGCCTAAAATCAGTGCCTCAAAAATACTCATATAAGTACCTCCAACAGTATCCGGCTTCGAGAGCATATGTCGATTCACGACACATGTCCACGGTGTCCATTGCGCGCTTGGCGCGCTATCTCTTGAGGTTTATTCCGAAAACTCCGCCGAGTCCGCCGCCTGCGATTCCCAAAGCGCAAACAATTACCGTGCGCGAATCAATCGGAAAACCGGGCAGGAACACAAGCATTATCCCCGCCAAAATAAGTACATAAACAAGCCCCGCAATCATACCCCAAAGCCAGCCGCGAGTTTCCGCCGCCCGCGCCGCATCAAACCCCGCAACCATAACAGAAAGCACCGTCGTAATGGCAATAACCATAGGCAAACTGCGTTCGCTCACATTTGTGTATGTAATAAGTATAGCATACCCGAGAAATACAATTGCCGTAATTGCATACGCGATTAAAACTCCGAGCGTAAGATGTTTAATTTGCATTTTTGTAATCGGCATAAAAAGCCCCTTCAAATTGGCGTTTTTACACTATACGCACGTGATGTGCAAATATTCCAACTATGTTACACTGAACCCAAAAAAGAGGGCGATGCAAATGTATTTTTCAACAAAGCACCAATTGCCGGTGGGATTGATCACGCTGGCAAGCGACGGAGAAAATCTCGTGGGTGCATGGCTGGAGGGGCAAAAATATTACGGCGAATCCGTACCGGGTGTCATGGCAGAAAGGGACGATTTGCCGATTTTTAATGCTGCAAAAAAATGGCTCGACCGATATTTTGCAGGAAAAAAACCGACCGTATCCGAGTTGCCGCTTGCGCCGGTCGGCAGCTTTTTTCGCCAAGAGATATGGCGCATTCTGTGCGAAATTCCATATGGCGAGGTCACTACATACGGCGACATTGCAAAAAAAATAAAAAAAAATTCTGCACAAGCCGTGGGCGGGGCTGTAGGACACAATCCGATTTCAATAATAATCCCCTGTCATCGCGTTGTTGGCGCGAAGGGACAAATGACAGGCTATGCCGGCGGCATTGAAACCAAAATTAAATTGCTTGAGTTAGAGGGTGTTGATTTGTAGGCTTCCGGGTGCAATGCGCCGCCTTGACAACACCCTTCGCTATGCTATACTCCATGCGTAAACCCATGCTTCGCCGTCGGAAACCTCAACCATGGCGCAGCTTAGGGGGATAAAATTTCAAGGAGGAAGTATCATGATTAACAAAAAAGAAATCATCGCCAAACACGGGCGAGATGCGGCGGACACAGGTTCGCCGGAGGTTCAGGTCGCGCTTCTTACTGCGCGCATAAACCACCTTACCGATCACCTGCGCACACATCCTAAGGATTTTCACTCGCGCAGAGGGCTCTTAAAGCTTGTAGGACAGCGCAGAGGGCTTTTGGATTATATTAAACGTCAAGATGTTGTGAAGTATCGCGCACTCATCGGCGAACTTGGACTGAGAAAGTAGGGCGCGAATGTCGAAAATATACAAAACCACCCTTGCGGGTCGTGAATTATCCTGCGAGTTAAACCGCGTTGCGGAACTTGCGGGCGGCTCCGCTTTGATGAAATACGGCGAAACGGTCGTTCTTGTAACGGCCACAACCAGCGAAAAACCCCGTGCGGGAATCGATTGGTTTCCGCTGAGTTGCGACTATGAAGAGAGATTTTATGCCGTGGGCAAGATCCCGGGTTCGTGGTTTAGGCGAGAAGGACGACCCACGGAACATGCGATTTTGGCGTCACGCTTGATTGACAGGCCGATTCGTCCGCTGTTTCCGCCGGATTATCGAAACGATGTTGCCGTAGTAGCAACGGTTCTGTCGATGGATCAGGACGCAAGCCCCGAAATTGCCGCAATGATTGGATCTTCGATTGCCTTATGCGTATCGGAAATTCCCTTCGACGGCCCCACGGCGGCGGTAAATGTCGGTCTGATTGACGGAAATTTGATCGTAAACCCCGATGCCGCCCAGCGCGAAGCAAGCAAACTCGCACTAACAGTTTCGTCGACGCGCAAAAAGGTTATGATGATCGAAGCCGGCGCAGATGAAGTCTCCGACGATGTGATGTTTGACGCAATCATGCTTGCACACGAGGAAAACAAAAAAATTATCGATTTTATCGATACGATTGTGGCAGAAAACGCAAAACCCAAGCGTGAATACGAGCAACACGGCGTGCCGAATGATTTATACGAAAAAGTCACTTCCTTTATAACAGATGCCCGAATGGAAGAGGCCGTTTTCACCGATATGAAACAGCAACGCGACGCGAATATGTCTGCGCTTCGCGATGAAGTCGAAACAAAACTTGTGCCGACATTCCCCGAGGACGTAATGGAGGAATGGAAATCACAAATCGGCGAGGTTATTTACAAATTCGAGAAAGAAACCGTGCGCCGCATGATTTTCAAACAGGGCAAACGCCCCGACGGTCGCACAATGGATCAAATTCGCAAACTGTCTGCCGAGGTAGATATATTGCCGCGCACACATGGTTCGGCTGTGTTTGCACGCGGGCAAACGCAGGTTTTAACCGTAACTACTCTCGGCTCGAGTGGCGACACACAGCGTCTTGATGGCCTTGACGAGGCAGAGGAAAACAAGCGTTACATGCATCATTACAATTTTCCGAGTTATTCTGTGGGTGAAACGCGCCCCTCACGCGGACCCGGTCGTCGTGAAATCGGTCACGGCGCACTTGCGGAACGCGCACTTTTGCCCGTTATCCCGAGCGAGGATGACTTCCCCTATGTAATCCGCCTTGTAAGCGAGGTTTTTAGCTCAAACGGCTCGACCTCACAAGGTGCGGTTTGTGCATCGACGCTAAGCCTTATGGCGGCGGGTGTGCCGATAAAGCGTCCAGTTGCGGGCATTTCCGTGGGACTTGTTGTGGGTGAAACGGAGAATGACTTCGTTCTGCTTACCGACATCCAGGGGCTTGAAGATTTCTTCGGCGACATGGACTTCAAGGTTGCGGGAACAAAAGAGGGCATAACCGCAATCCAAGTGGATATAAAAATCGACGGGCTTACGCCGGAGATGATCCGACAATCGCTTGACCAAACCAACAAAGCACGAAACATGATTCTCGACGATGTTATGCTGCCTGCGATTGCCGAGCCGCGTCCCGAAATTTCGCCGCACGCGCCGAAAATCGCCATCGTCCGTATCAATCCCGACCAAATTGCCGAAGTTATCGGCTCACGCGGCAAGGTTATTAAGCGCATCATTGAGGAATCGGGAGTCGAAAAAATCGACACCGAGGACGACGGACGCGTGTTTGTTGCCGACCGCGATATTGAAAAAGTCAATCGCGCCGTCGAAATTATTAAGGCCATTGTTAATCCTCCGGAAGTCGGTGCGATTTACACGGGCAAGGTTACCCGCCTGATGTCATTCGGTGCATTCGTTGAAATCGCGCCCGAGAAAGAGGGGCTTGTTCACATTTCGCAATGGGACATCGCTCGTGTGGAATCCATGGAGGCCGTAACCAAAGAGGGCGAAATCGTTCAGGTTAAAGTAACCGAAATCGACGATCAAGGCCGCATAAATCTCTCGCGCAAAGGCGTCTTGGATCCCACGGCAGATACATCCGTGCGTCGTCCGCCGCCGAAACCGCGTGGCGACCGCGATCGTGGTGGTGACCGTGGTGATCGAAAACCTTTTAACAGGGATAAAAGATAGAAGCTTGGGGGAAAACTTTTAAGTTTTCCCCCAAACCCCTTTC
>WRHA01000181.1 GCA_009783395.1 Defluviitaleaceae bacterium | reverse complement strand
TTTTTGACAGCGGCGACATGTTGCGCTATATCTCCAACACATTGGATTTCACGCAAAGAACATTCGCGCTTCTCTTAACAGGTGCTTTGGCAGCGGGTGCATTAATATATATCACGTCGGTTTTATATGTTTTAAAATTACGCACCTATGACATAGGCGTTTTCAGAACACTGGGATGCTCTCGCTTTTACACGGCCGCACTGCTGTCTTTAGAATTTGCGATCATATCGTTATTGGCTTTTGTTGTGGCAGGATTGGCATATATAGCTACGTTTGGCACGATTGCCACAGCTGTTTTTGATTTTCAGTATCGATTCAACCCGGCGAGTTGGTTCCATTCTCCCCAAGAGGAGCGCGCAACGGCAGGTGTGTATGATTTCATTAATTGGCAAAGAATCATCGAGGGAACACAGGATTTTGTTTTCGCGCCCGAGGCCGGCTTGCTTCAACTGCTTGTTGGCCTTTTGGCTGTTATGCTTTTTACCGTAATCATAGGGATTATTGCGTCGTTATTCATTGTTAGAAACGAACCCATGAAAACTATGAAGGAGTTTTGAAATGTGGTTAGCGTTAAAGAGCATATCCAAGAATCCCTTAAGGAGCATATTGTACGCATCTCTTCTATGTATTATTTTTACTGCTGTCAATCTGATAATAAATTCATTTGCAGTCGGGATGGGCATTGCGTCATTATTTGCTATGTTTCGTGAATCCCTCGACACAGCTGAAGAGTTTTTATATTTCAGAGAATTTTTAGAAATCGGAAGCTATGTGGAAACTGCAATGCGATCGTTGATATTTGTGATTGCACCGACCGTGGTTGCATGTGTTTTTATAATTTTGCTCATACAGTATCTTTTTAATGTCGGCAGGGGGTATGAAATTGGGGTTTTGCGTTCGCTGGGGCTAAGCAGGGCAGGTGTGTGGAGGCAGTTATTTTTGGAAATGGTTATGCTGATCACCGCAAGTTTTATGTCGTCATCCATCATATTGGTATGGCATGAGCGATTTTCTTTCGCGCTTTTGGGTGTAGATAATGAAATGGAAAATTCTATGCGGGAGTTGTTTTATGAGAGCCTTGGTATTAGTGGATTTGCGAGCCTTAATTCGAACGTGATGCTTCCCATGGCGGGAATTTCGGTGATTTTTTTGTTGATAACGGCGGGTGTAGGCTGCTTGTTTGCTTCAAGTAGCGAACCGCTTAAGATGATTCGAGAATATAAAAAGGGGTAATGATATGATGACATTAGAGGCTCAAAATGTTTTTTACAGATATAAAAAGGCCAAATATGCGATCAACGATTTAAGCCTTTCATTTGAAAAGGGCTGTGTTCATGTATTGCTTGGGGAATCCGGTGCGGGCAAAACAACATTGCTGTCGTTGTTGGCGGGGCTTGATGTATGCCGCGAAGGACGCATTCTTTATAACGGAACAGACCTTAGCAAAATTAATCGTGACAAATACAGAGCGAAAAACGTGGGTGTGATTTTCCAGCAGTTTAATCTCCTTCATAAATTTAACGCCATCGAGAATGTGCTTGTCTCGATGGCGATTAGCAAATACAAAGTAGACAATAAGGAGCTGTATGTTGAAAATTTACTTGACAGCCTCGGCATTGATGGCGGCAAGCGTCGCAGAAAATCAATAGAGCTTTCGGGAGGCGAACAACAACGCGTGGCCATAGCGCGCGCACTTTCACACAATCCCGAAATTATCATCGCAGACGAACCGACCGGAAGTCTTGATGAGGCTAACCAACGAAGCGTCATGGAAATTCTGGCGCGTTCGGCGCATAGAGACGGGAAATGCGTAATCGTTGCGACCCATTCACCTGAGGTTGCGAAATATGCAGACCATACTTTTTCGCCATTTTAGTGATATGCTGTAGGGTAACAAAAATTATTGTGACAAGGAGAGTGATGATATGTCTGATTTATTACAACAATGGCGACATGAAGCAAAAACAAGGCTTCCCGAACTTTTGGACGAAGTAGCAAACTCTATTAAAAGCGTACATCCCGATTGCACTGTAATTTTATTCGGCTCCTATGCCAGAGGGGAGCAAGGCGAAGATTCCGATCTGGATATTTGCGTGTTGGTGAATGAGATTACCTACCGCCGTGCAGATATGGAAGTTGATGCCGCTTGTGCTATCCGCGAAAATTTTCCCTTACCGATGGACATAATGCTTTATACTTATGATGAGTTTGAGGAAAAATCACAAAAAAAGTATCTCGTACAGCACGAAATAAAAAGAGACGGGGTGATTTTGCATGGATGATCTCACCGTTATGAACGATTGGCTAAAGTTTGCCCAGCGCGACTACGATATAGCGATGTACTTAAATGAGGGTTTTCGCCCTTTACCAACAGAAAACATATGCTACAATTGTCAACAAGCAGTCGAAAAAACCCTGAAAGCAATATTGATATATACCGTAGGCAATTACCCCAAAACCCACGATATTAGGGAGCTTTACCAACTGTGCAAAGCGTCCGGTATAGATTTTGGTTTAACCCCAACCATTACAAGGACTTTAACACGCTTTGCAACAAAATCACGCTATCCCGATGATGTAAATGAATTTTTGGAAACGGACACGGAAATCGGTCTTAAATATGCCAAACAAATTCTGACACAAGCGCGAGAAGTCCTCGACAAAGCCAAAAAGGAAGCCGAGCAAGGTGAAACACCAAAATAAAAACATAAATCGCTCCGATAATCGCGGGCGATTTTTTATTGGCACTGCAAATCAGATGTGCTAAACTCTGACCATGTTTGTGGAGTAATAACAAAACAGAGAGGATGTTTAGTATGAAAGGGAAAAGAATCACGGCACTGCTGGTAACATTGCTTATGGTTGTCGGGCTTTTTGCGCCAATCGCGTCTGCGTCGGACGAAATCGACGAAAACAATCGGGGGCTTGGATTTGCGCGGATGTTTAGCGCGTCGCCGGACACTGCCGACTGGGAGTCCGGCTTCAACCATATCTACGGACCTTTTGTTGAATTTGACGTAACGAGGGAAGGGCTTCACACACTTACGCTTCCGCCTTGGGAGAGAGACGATATTTATTGGGTAGGCGGAAACACATGCGTGTTCTTCCTAAGCCCTCTAAACCCAACCGAAGAAGCATTGCCCGTTAGCCTTGAGTCCATCGAAATTAACGGCGTGACGAAAATTGACAGTCGGCGATTTGTTTCCGGCGGCTCTTTTTGGAACGAAACGCCCGGCACGTATTTCGACAATATTACATTCGGCCCGTCGCAGATGATAAACTCCGTGCCGGGCTATGACATCCGCTTGTTTTCCGTGCCGGATATAGTCGGAACGGTTCCCGTTGACCAATGGTCGTCGGCAGGCCCGAGCGCGCTTTTGGGCGAAATCAATGAGGGCGACATTGTGCGAATAACCTTCCGCGTAGGCGTCGATGCAGACGCGCCGCCACCCGCGCCCATCGTTTTGCCCGAACGCCCGAACGAAAACATGGATTTTCCGGCAGGGACGCGTTTTATCGCATTAACTTTTGATGACGGCCCGAACACAAATTACACCGTACAAATTTTGGACGAATTGGCGCGTCTTGGCGCAACAGCATCGTTTTATGTAAACCCCGTAAAATTTAACGAGAGTACTTTGCCCGTCGTTCACAGAATGATCAGCGAAGGACACGACGTCGAAAACCATAGCTGGAATCACGCCAGCTTCGGCAACGACATGGGAACGGGAACAATAGAAACAGCGGAAGAGGCTTTTGACGACATAGCACGCACATCCCAAAAAATTTTTGATGTAACGGGCTATTGGCCGTTTTCATTTCGCGCACCGTTTTTCCAATGGGGCGGCGATGATGATATTTTATTGGGGCTTGACCGCCGATTAAACTTGGTTTTCGTAGATTCCGGCATGGATACAAACGATTGGCAACCACGGCGCACCGCCCAAAATATTGCGGATTTCGTTCTCGAAACCACCTCGCCTGAGGGCGGCGTAATTTTGTTGCACGATTGCGGCGGCAGTCGACAAGCCACTGTCGATTCGCTGGCACTTTTCATCCCCGAGATGCAAGAACGCGGCTATGAATTTGTTTCCGTCCGCCAGCTCTTTATGC
>WRHA01000180.1 GCA_009783395.1 Defluviitaleaceae bacterium | reverse complement strand
CCGGACGGGGCGCTAGGAAACCGAATCCGGCTTCGAGACGTAATGTGGCTTGCCGCCGGATGTCCACGGTGTTAAAAGTTTTCCCCCGAGAACTTAATCATGAAAAAATCCTTCACCCAAAAAATTCGCGAAGAAATATCCGAAAAAAAATTTTCGGATATAAACCGCGCTTTTATTCGGAATTGCTTTGTGGCAAGCGGCGTGATTTCAGATCCGCTAAGCTCGTATCATTTGGAGTTTGTGAATGCAAAAAACGCGGACAAATTGCATAAAATACTTTTTGCGTTTGGTCTTAGACCAAAAAATATTTTACGCGGAGAGCAAAATGTTATATATTTGAAGGACGCTGAAGAAATCGCCGATGTTTTGAAAATAATCCGTGCCGATAAATCGCTTCTTGCCTTTGAGGAAATGCGCGTGGAGAAGGCGATTGCGAATAATGTGAACCGCAGGGTAAACTTTGAAACAGCAAATTTGAATAAAACCGTTGGTGCGGCGCAGAACCAAATCGAGGCAATAAAGTTTATTGCAGAAAACGGCGGGTTAAGCCTGTTGTCCGCGCAGCTTAAAGAAGTCGCCAGGATGCGGCTTGAAAACGAAGGACTTTCTCTGGTGGAAATCGGCGAGCTTCTGAACCCGCCGATAGGGAAATCGGGCGTGAACCACCGCCTGCGAAAGATTTGTGAAATTGCACGAAATATGCAAAAGGAGTTTTAGGATGTTCATTGTTTTTACAAACAACTCCGTTGTTGCGGATTTTTTTGAAAATAAGGGCTTACCGCTTGAGATAAAATGGGTTTCGGCTCCCGCGATAAAAGTTTTGGAAGCGGCAAAGAGTGCGGCGCATCTCGGCTCGATTATTATAAGCAACCCAATGTCCGGCGTTCGTACTACCCAGCCGCTTTTCGGGCCGTCGTCGTTTGAAAAGCCGCCGTCTGCCGGAAACAGAACCTCGACGAACATTCGCTCAATAAATCCGTATCTTTCCGTGCTAACCATGCCCGGAGGGGATACGGTCGATTTTGTTTCCGTGAAAAATATAGACGAGGCTTTGCAGCTGTACAAAAAAAATGCGCGTCTGCGTTTTGCTGCACACACCGACGACACAATAAAGGCATTTCAGGCCACCGACCTCGAAATGCTTTTGGCGACCCTAACGACGATTGAAAAGCTCAATGACCCGCCGGATTAAATCCGTACATATTGAAAGATTTCCTTTGAAAGGTGAATCACCGGATGCCCTCATCACACGATTTTCTCGAACGCTGCGACAAACTCGCCGTAATGGGCGGAACATTTGACCCGATTCATAACGGACATATCGCCGTTGCATCAGCGGTTTTGCAGGAATTTAAACCGCGGCGCGTTCTTTTTGTGCCGGGGGGACAACCGCCGCACAAGCCCGATATCCCCGTAAGCGACGGCGAACACCGCTTTAACATGACGCTCTCCGCCATCTGCGAAAATCCCGCTTTCGACGCCTCGCGCATGGAAATTGACCGCAAAGGCCCGAGCTACACCGTCGATACAATCGCGGCACTTCGCAAAATTTGTCCCGCTGGTGCGAAAATATTTTTCATAATCGGAGCCGACGCGCTAATGGAAATTTTATCGTGGCATGGCGCGGAAAAGTTGCTTTCGCTGTGCGAATTTATCGCGGTACATCGACCGGGTTACGAGCTGGAAAAAAAATATGTAAAAAATTTGCGCGAAAAATATGGCGCGGTCGTCCACATTTTTGAAGGACCGCTTTTGGAAATTTCGGGAACGCAAATCCGCGAAAAATTTGCGGCGGGACAAGCCGTCGGCGGACTGGTTCCTCGTGTAGTCGAGGATTACGCCAGAACCCACGCCCTGTACAATATGCCCGCCCCAAACCTCTCCCAATCAAACTTCGAAACAGTAAAGCAACGTATATGCTCGGTTCTGTCGAAAGGCAGGTTTCGTCACACGCTTGGTACGATAATCGAGGCGGAAAAGCTTGCGGCACATTATGGCGCGGATGTAAACAAAGCGCGATGGGCGGCACTTTTGCACGACTGCGCAAAGGAGTTCAGCACGGCAAAGAAGCGCGTGTTGTGCGCACACTGGTGCATTCAGCTCGACCCCATACTGGCCTCACACATTGACATTACGCACAGCTTGCTCGGCGCGGAATCTGCCTGTCGCGATTACGGAATTACCGACCCGGAAATCCTGCAAGCAATCGCCTGCCACACAACCGGCGGCGCGAATATGACTTTGCTCGACAAGGTAATCCTTTTAGCCGACTTCATCGAACCCTACCGCGAAGATTATCCCCCGCTCGCCGAAATGCGCCGCCACGCCTACACCGATTTAAACAAGGCTTTGCGCATAGGAATGGAGTTTACAATAAACGAACTGCTGGAACGCGGACATGCCGTGCATGACCGAACCCGCGACGCTCTGCGCGAGTTGAGTTAGTGTCCCTCTTCGGAAATAATTACGTTTATCCTCTCGACCCGCATATCTTCCGGGCCTGTTAACGAGCATCCCTTCTCTTTCGCATAAATAATGTAATCCACAATTTCGGGCGTAATTTCCTCGCCGGGCGCGACAATGGGAATTCCCGGCGGATAACACATAACAAACTCGGCACAAATTTTGCCTGCACATTGCGCAAGGGGCAGGCTTTTTTTTGTTGCATAAAAGGCATCCTGCGGCGTTATGCAAACGGTTGGTGCGATGTATTCCAGCTTTGGCATGTCCGGCACTGCTTGCGAAAACCGCCGCTTCACTTCCGCCAGCGCGCTTATCAACATTTCAATATTTTTAAAATTATCCCCGATCGAAACATAGGCCAAGATGTTTCCTATATCGCCGAATTCGATTTGTATATCGTATTTGTCGCGCAGAATATCATAGACTTCGATGCCTGCAAGCCCGGTGCCGCGTGTGTTTACGGCAAGCTTTGTCTTGTCGAAATCAAACACATCCGCACCGTCGATTATCTCTTCCGAAAACGCATAATATCCGCCCATTTTGTTAATCTCGCCGCGTGCGTACTCTGTCAGCTCAAGCACATTTGCGAAAATTTCACTGCCGCGAAGCGCGAGATTGCTCCGCGATATATCCAGGCTTGACATCAAAATGTACGACGCGCTGGTCGTTTGCGTCAAATTTATGATTTGCCGCATGTAGCCGGTGTTCACGTTTTCGCCGCACAACAAGAAGGAGCTTTGCGTAAGAGATCCGCCGGATTTATGCATACTTACGGCAGAAAAATCCGCTCCGGCAGAAATGGCATCACGCGGCAAATTTTCTGCAAAATAAAAATGCGTGCCATGCGCCTCGTCGGCGAGAAGCAACATATTGTTATCATGCGCAATCCGTGCAATTTTTTCCACATCGGAGCAAATCCCATAATACGTCGGATTGTTAACAAAAACCGCTTTTGCATCGGGATTTTCCTTTATCGCACGCTCGACCTCGTCAACAGAGCTTCCAAGCGCGATTCCGATCTTTTCGCAGGTTTTGCATGGTATGTAAACAGGAATCGCGCCGCACAAAACAAGCGCGTTAAGAACCGAGCGATGTACATTTCGCGGAAGAATAATTTTCTCGCCGCGTTTAACGGCATAAAAAACCATGGCCTGAACCGCGCAGGTCGTTCCGCCCACCAAAAGAAAAGCGTGCGCCGCCCCAAACGCCGCCGCCGCAAGCTCTTCCGCTTCTTTTATAACGGAAACCGGATGGCACAAATTATCAAGCGGCTTCATAGAATTCACGTCGATCGAAAGGCATTTTTTGCCCAAAAATTCGCGCAAATTACTGCTTCCTTTTCCGCGCTTATGCCCCGGCACATCAAAAGGAATTACGCGATTTGCCTCAAGTTTTTCGAGCGCGTCTCGAATCGGCGTTCTTTTTTGCATAACACACCTCTTTCGAGACAATCCTATCACGGTTTTGTTTACTCTTTCAAGGGTTTGCGGGCGCGAGGAGCTTTTACAATAATTTCAGATTCATCGGAATCAGAAGAGGCGGGCTTGCGCGCACGCGGTGCCTTTACAGTAGCCGCAGCCTTGGGCTTACGCGCACGCGGCGCAACCGGACGCGGACGCGGCTCGGGCAACTGCTCGGGCGGC
>WRHA01000179.1 GCA_009783395.1 Defluviitaleaceae bacterium | reverse complement strand
GGCGTTTTACCCAATTGGGTAAATTCATGACCATCTGGAGGCAGTTTACGGCTTCGCCGTACTCTTGGATAGACGCGTTAATGTTTGACGCTTACGAGGTTATGTACCAAGATATGCGGAACAATTCTAAGATTTGTTCCTTTTTAAAATGCCCCGCAAGTCCGCTTCACAAGCGGCGTGCAGGGCATTTTCACCGAATGTATTTGGAGAAATTTTATTCGCCCTAATAATATTTGGCAAAAATTTCGATATATAAAATAAGGGAACAATGAAAATGGAAAGCAGGGATGCTAAATGATAATTGATTTAACGGAAAAAGGCGGTGTTACGCGGCGTGAGTTAAAACGGTCGCTTGAGGAAAACTTGAACTTCCGCTTAAAAGAAGCACACAATCGCGTGGAGCAAGAGCGGCGCGAACAACAGCGTCGTCGTCCGCCGCGCCGCCGTCAAGGGGCGGTGCGATTAAGCAATACGGATTCGATGGGGCGTGCGCGGCGTGTACGCGCACAGCTTGTGGCAAAACTGCAAGAGGTTTACGGAAGCGACGCAGACGGACGCTCAAGAAGCGCGATGGCAATGGACATTAAGCTGCAAATAAATCGGGTGGATAAGCAAATGGCGGCGATTCGCCGTCGCGAGCGTGCAATCGAGGAAGAACGTACAACCCCTCGCCGCAACGACACCCCCGAAGCACGCCGCCGCCGCGCACGGGATATGCAGGAAAGGCGCATTAACATTCGGCGCGATATGCTTTACTCCGCAAAAAACGGCGGCTTTGACCCAAACAACCCGACGTTTGTAACAAGCGCGAAAAACGGAACGTCCTCTGTCTCCTTTGACATCGGCGGAAACAGCGGAACAATGGACATCGCCGGCGGCGTCGATTTCACACCGGCACCGAACATGGAATTTGTACTGTGAGTGAAGGCGAAGCCGGCACACTTTATATAGTTGCAACGCCGATCGGTAATCTCGAAGATATTACGGCGCGGGCGATTCGCGTTTTGGGCGAGGTTGATTTAATTGCCGCCGAGGACACGCGCCACAGCCGCGTTTTGCTTACGCATTTCGGAATAAAAAAGCCCGTGTTTTCCTGTCATAAATTTAATGAGGGAAAACGCGGGGCTTTTTTTATTTCCGAGCTGCTTGAGGGCAAAAACATCGCGCTTGTTTCCGACGCGGGAACGCCTTGCATTTCCGATCCGGGGGGCGTGCTTGTTAGGGCGGCGGCAGATGCGGGTGTTTCTGTTGTGCCTATTTGCGGCGTTAGTGCGGTTACATCCGCGCTTTCTGTTTCGGGTTTTGATGCCTCGCGGTTTATGTTTGTGGGCTTTTTGCCGCGAAAAAAGGAAGGGATCACCGCACTCCAAAGCGCGCTTGCGGCGTGCGAGGTTGTCGTTTTTTACGAATCTCCACGGCGGATTATCGGCGTTTTGGAGCTTATCGATAAAAATTTCCCAGCCGCACAAATTTGCCTTTGCAACGATATATCAAAAAAATTTGAGCGGATTTATCGCGGAACTGCGACGGATGTTTTGGCTGAAATTGCCGAAAACCCTGCCGCCGAAAAGGGCGAATACACCTGTGTTTTGCAAATGAAGGAAAATTTGCCGCAAAGCGACAACGCCGATGCATCGACAATAACTCTTGAGGCACGATTAACAGACATCGTGGTGAAAAACACCTGCTCGCTAAAGGAAGCATCCACCATACTTTTTCAAACCCGCGGCAATGAAAAAATCTCCAAAAAGGAGATTTATTCCGCAATGTTGCGGTTGAAAGAGCTGGCTTTGCGTTTGTGAAAGTAATGAGGCTCGAAAAATAAAGTTACTGCGCAACCCCTAAATTTTCCATAATTAGATGACCGCTATTCAAAGCTAATATTAAGTTTGTTTCTCACGGTGTTTGCAAAACATATATCGGTTTTGAGTAACTTAACCACCCAATCAACATAATCGTCACCTGTATGAAGTCCTAATTCTTGTGCAACCATAGCCAATAACATTTTCGCAGGAACAACGGACACCAAATCATCATAGTCCGTGCTGTCTGTGATTTTTTGAGACAATTTACTGACTGCATCAACAAGCATATCCCTATTTCTTGCATTAAGCGTGTCGATTCGAGTAGTTAAATCTAACCCGTAAGATATTTTGTCAGCAAGGATTATTTTCGCATATCTCTTGGTTACGAAGTCACTCAAAACAGCATTTTTGCCATTGCCTTTTATATGCGCTACTACGGCAGCTTTTATCGGTGTTAAATCCTTGCTGGGAATAGCAGAATTAACTTTTTTTAATATTTCTGAGCAAATGAGTAGATTTTCCCATTCATTAAATCCTATGGTCAATACATTATTGGCTCTAAGCGCGTTGATTTCGGCTGTTGACATATAATCATCATCAACAAGCCCAAAGGCCTTGCGGCGGAATATGTTCTCTTTTCCGTTAATGCCCCTAGTGTTCATTTTCACCTGCTCACAAGAACCAACAGGTTTGATTTCATGATTAGGATATAAACACTCTAATATTTTACAATCAATAGAAGTGCGGCTGTTGCCTTCGCAAAAAATTATATTTTCATTCGTACCCTCGATGCTCAAAATTACATCAAGGCTAACATCATCAAAATCCTCTATCTTCTTAAAATTCCACACTTCGTAAGCGTTCGTTTTTTCGAGATAAATTAACTCCACATTTTTTCGACTCGCAACGAAATCAGTAACGTGAGTTAAATAAATGAAACATAAGTCAGGTCGTTCAGATTCCAGTTTATCAAATAGATTACGCATTAGCGCGCCATTTAAGTGTCTCTCAGGCTCATCAATGAATACATATGAGTTTTCCGGAGCAAGCAAAGTTGCCATAATTAAGTATGCAATACTGCGCTCCCCATCACTTCCTGTGGACATGCTGTATTTGCTAGCACCTCCGGCGGTCAATAACAAGCTTTCTCTCTCAGCTGTAATACTTCGTTCAAGCCCTAATTGCGAGAAGATTTTATAAAACTTGGTGGTTAGCACATCGGATTTGACCTTTCCGTTGTCATATTCATCTTTTGCTTTATGCACAATTTCTCTTGTGAGGTATTCGATAGAGTTATTAGCAGTAAGCATAGAGTTGAAAGCTATCCCCAGTTGAAAAGAAACATGACCACTATCTTGAATTGTTAAGTTTCTATCGGCAGGCACTATAATTGAATTGTCAGCCAATATTTCTCTAGATACTTTCTTAAGTAGGGTTGTTTTTCCCGCTCCATTTTTCCCGAAAATGACATAATTCTTGTTGCCATATCTGAAATGTTCGTATAGCTCATTCAAGTTGGGATTTATTAAGGCAAGCAAATTGTTTAGTTGGTTAAACAATGTTGTCAAAAAAGAATAAAAGCTATGTTGTGAAGATATTGCTCTATGAAACGAGGAGAGTGTTTGGGTTGTATTTACAACAAAACTTTCTACATAATTGGTGTAAACTTGATTGAACTCACCAAGCTCTATTCCCTTGTCTAAATTTTCGACTTGATTTTTTAACGAGTCTAATTTACCTTGCAAATCAGTATACGCAAATCCAGCAAGATTTTCGTAAGATGCGGGGCTGGTGGAAACTTGCTCAATCATGGCATCCGTAATCTGCATACCCTGTTCTTCGCAGTATTCTTTGGCTGTATCAGCGTTCCATTCAATAGCTGATAATCTTTGAATCAGGTCTATTGTTTTCACAAGTTCAGAACGATATACGGATATGTTGGTTCTAAGTTTATCAGTCAAAATTGTTAACACCCTCTCCTCCGCCACTAAATCCAAATAACCCAACCTCGTCATCAAATGCTCCAACAATTCTTGCAATTTCATCAGGGGAAGGCAAAAGTGCTTGTAGGTCGTTAGGCAAGCTATCTCTGTTTGAATATGTAGCTACACCGATTGGTGAATTTGAGGATTTTAACGTATATTCAACCCTAGTGCGATGCTTGGATTTGCAGATGATAAGAACCTGTCTTCAATAATTTTACGTTGCCCCGGCACAGAATGGCGTTTTCACAGCTTTTCGTCGGCGACGACGCGTACCCAATGCGGTACGTTAGG
>WRHA01000178.1 GCA_009783395.1 Defluviitaleaceae bacterium | reverse complement strand
CTTCTGGCCATTTTCTGAGAAGCGACATATGCGAATTTAGGGTTTTCAGAGGTCGCCCAAACAACATCGGAAGGAATATGTGTCATGAAACTTGGAATCGTAGGCCTGCCAAACGCAGGAAAAAGTACATTGTACAACGCAATTATGCAAACCGGCGCAGAGGCGTCAAATTATCCGTTCAGCACGGTAAGCCCGAATGTCGGGCGCGTTCCCGTTCCCGACGAAAGGCTTGCTAAACTGAACGAGATTTATAATGCAAAATCGGTTGTTCCCGCATCGATCGAGATGGTTGACATCGCGGGGCTTGTTAAAGGCGCGTCACGCGGCGAAGGGCTGGGCAATCAATTTTTGTCGCATATTCGCGAAGCCGATGCCCTCATTCATGTTGTTCGCTGTTTCGAGGATGAAAACGTTACGCATGTGCATGACACAATCGACCCCGTGCGCGACGTTGAAACCGTTAACCTCGAGCTTATTTTTGCAGACCTTGAAATGCTTGAGCGGAGGCTTGCCAAAGTCGAAAAAGTCGCAAGGACGGACAAATCTTACAAGCGCGAGGAAGAAATTTTGCGAAAAATTATGGAAACGCTTGAAGAGGGTAAATCTGCGCGAAGCCTCACGTGGGACGACGCCGATGATCTTAAGCTCGTCGAAAGTTTCACGCTTATCACGCAAAAGCCCGTGCTTTACGCCGCAAACATCTCCGAAGATGACATCGAAAACACTGAATCGCCCGCAATCAAAGCGTTGGAAGATTTCGCGGCGAACGAAAACACAAAAATTTTCATTTCCTGCGCAAAGCTCGAAGCCGAAGTTGCCACATTCGATGCGGAAGAAAAAGAGATGTTTTTGGCAGAGGCGGGCATTAATGAAAACGGGCTTGCGCGGTTGATTGCGGCAGGTTACGAGTTGCTTGGGCTAATCAGCTTCTTAACTGCCGGCCCGAAGGAAGTTCGCGCATGGACTGTGCGCCGAAACTCCAAGGCTCCCGCCGCCGCCGGAAAAATCCACAGCGATCTCGAGCGCGGCTTTATCCGCGCCGAAGTTGTTGCGTATGACGATTTGGTTGCCGCAGGCACATATGCCGCCGCGAAGGAAAAGGGACAAGTTCGCATCGAAGGCAAAGAATACATCGTAAAAGACGGAGACGTGGTCCTAGTTCGCTTTAATGTGTAGAAATTTGATGGGGTGTAGGTGTGAAATACGTTAAAAATTTGCTTGAGCATGAACGTGTTGTTGAGCATTATTTGTGCAAAAAAAAGGAAAGTCGCGAATCCCGTGCGGGGAAGACTTTTCTCTCATTAAAATTGCAGGATAAAACAGGGCAAATCGAAGCGAAGATTTGGGAGATGACAAACGATATTGCCTCGTTTGAAGAGGGCGATATTGTAAAAATCGATGGAATCGTCGGGTCATATTTGGGCGAATTGCAGATAAAAATTACAAAACTTCGTCGCTCACGCGAGGGCGAATACGTTGCCTCCGACTTTATCCCCACAACGGGAAATGATATTGACGAAATGTATGGCAAAATTTCGGCGATGATAAAATCCGTAAAAAATTCGCATGTGAAAACCTTGCTTGAAAATATTTTTCGCGATAACTCAGACGCGTTTAAGAAAAGCTCTGCCGCAATGCACATGCATCATGCATACATGGGCGGGCTTTTGGAACACACTCTTTCCGTCGCGGAAACCTGCATGTTTCTCGGCGCGCGGTATAGATATGTAAATGCCGATGTTCTCCTCGCGGGCGCGCTTTTGCATGACATCGGCAAAATTTTTGAGCTTTCTCCGTTGCCGCAAAACGAGTATACCGACGACGGACAAATGCTGGGGCATATAATTATTGGGGTGGAGATGGTTTCGGCGGAGATCGCAAAAATTGAAAATTTCCCGCACGAGCTTGCATCCTTAATCAAGCACTGCATAGTTGCGCACCACGGCGAATTTGAGTTTGGATCGCCAAAAATTCCTGCCATTCCCGAGGCCATGATCCTCCATTTCGCCGACAACATCGACGCAAAGCTAACAACCTTCGCCGAAATCTACGACAAGGACACAACCCCGGGAAAATGGACAACATACCAAAAATCCCTAAACCGCTACATCCGCAAACCCTAGGCACGCCAGCGCGCCAAGCGCGCGATGGAAACCGATTGCCTCCGGTGGTGGGCGACATATACGTCTCGAAGCCGGATGCACCGGTGTATGGCTGGATTAGAGGGCGATGGGGGCTTCTAGTCGGAGATCCATTGAACTTGCGCCGACCGAGAATTTATACATACCGGGCACGGGTACGAATTCGCCCTTTTCGGGGCTGTAGCACATCATTTCCTTGTGGGGGACGGTTATGCTGATTTGACGGGTTTCGCCCTCGCGCAAATGCACTCGCTCAAATCCCGCCAGTTGTTTGATTGGTCGGGGGATTTTTGCGTCGGTTTGCGAGAAGTACAGTTGTACAACCTCGTCGCCTGCGAGGTTTCCGCTGTTGGTGAGGGAAAATTTTGCGACAACGCCTGCCTCGGTTTTTTCAAGTGATAAATCGGCGTACATAAATTTCGTGTAACTTAGCCCAAACCCGAACTCGTAAAGCACGGGTGCGTCGTTGTAGAGATATGTCATTTTGTTTTTTACAATGTCGTAATCGTTGATGTCGGGCAGTTTGTGCGTGCCTTTGTACCATGTCATCGAAAGGCGGCCGGCGGGATTATTTTTGCCGGAAAGAGTTTCGCCGACAGATGTGCCGATTTCCTGCGCGCCATGGGTGGTGAAAAGAACGGCGCGTGCTTTTTTCGCTTGCGCCTCGATATCAAAAGGATAGCCCGCGATCAAGCACAGCGCGGTGTTTTTGTTTGCATCTGCGACATTTTCTAAAACGGCGGTCATGCGGTCGGGAAAGTCTAAATTGTCTCTGTCGATGCATTCGCGTGCGCCAACCAGCGGATGATTGCCCAGGGTTACGATTACGGCATCGGCAGACCGCGCTTTTTGTACCGCATCCGCTATTCCGTCGCGTACAACTTCAACAGACAGTTTGCTTAAAATCTCATTAACCTTGGCCGCGCCGCTTTCGGAATATGGCTTGTTGTAAACGCTTTTGCCGTATTCGGAGGCGACGCCTGTTTTTGGCATCGTGCCGTGCGGCTCTTCCGGTATGAATTTTCCGTTTTCAACAAAGAACAATTCGCGCACAAACCATCCCCAAAATGCGTCGGCGTCGCAACGCAATTCGCCTTCGATTGTTGTCGTGAGATATTTTCCGGTTTCGATATTCTTAAATCCGCAAATGCCATAACCCCAATCATATGCGCGAAAATGGGTCTGTTTTTCGGCGGACATGGAAACCGCGCCCGTTTCGTCAGCGTACAGCCACGTTTTTTCCGCTTCATTACATAGCGCGACTGTGTCGCAGGCGTCGCTGAAAGTTATTTCGCTGTTGGGAAACGCTTTTTTTATGCCGTCAAGCGGCGTAATTTCATACGGCGGGTTTCCGGAATACCAATCCGGAAGGTTTTCATTTCCCAGTTGACCAACGACCGCGATTTTTGAAATGTTTTTGTCAAGCGGGAGAAATCCGTCGTTTTTCAACAAAGTCATCGCCTCCAGCGACGCAGTGCGGGCAAGTGACGAACTTTCTTTTGAACACAAAACGCTGTCGCAAATTTTTTCATACGGATTATCTTTGCTTTCGCCGTAAACCCCGAGGCGGAACAGGACTTTTAATTGATTGTACAGGGCTGTGTCGATGTCTGCTTCGGTTAAAAGGCCGCGTTTATGGGCTTCACGCACCGCGTCCATTGTTACAACGGGATCATCCAGGAAGCAATCCAGCCCTGCTTTTATCGCCGCCGCCGCACCTTCCACAAGAGGCACCTTGTGCTGGGATTCGAGCAACTTAAACGCGCCGCCGTCGCTTACAAAAAACGCATCCGCGCCCCATTTTCCGCGCACAATCTCATTCATTTCGGGATGAATCATCGCCGGTACGCCGTTCATCTTATTGTACGCCGTCATCAGCGACGCCGCCCTTCCCTCCTCAAAGGCATACGCGAACACTTTTAGGTAATATTCGTGTT
>WRHA01000177.1 GCA_009783395.1 Defluviitaleaceae bacterium | reverse complement strand
CTTTGTCTTGTCCTGTATGCCCCCGCCGATACAAAGGCTCGGCCGCTTATCGGCAAGCAGTTAAGGGACAGTTTTAAAAGAAAGGCTGTGTTTTGCGGTTTTTTGCTTATGGGAGTTGCGTTACTTATTCCCAACGGGAACGTAAAATTTTTATTGTCTGTAGGAGCGGCGTATCAAACAATATGTATACTCCCGCTTACCTATAAAATCTTAAAAAGGAGCGTGAAGAATTATGAAGCGTATGAACAACGCACATGAAGAAGCAAGGCAAAGCCTGAAGGAGAGGGTGCTGTGCAAGGTAAGCAATATGTTTGCGGAGATGGGGGTAAACCCAAGGGGATGTTGGGGTGGGATAATTCATGAGTTAGAACTGCCTCCCGAAGTCATCGCCGAAAACCTTAAGAACGCCGAAGTTTAAGAGAGGGGGCGATAAAACTCCAAAAGCAATCAAATTCGACATGTGTTTACAAAAATAAAAAGGCATGGCATACTATCCGCACTTTACGTGACGGGGGTACGTCCATGCCTTTAGCATTGTTTCTCCTTGTGGAATTTATAATTCGCTATATAATTTTCGCAAACATATTAAAAAAAGGCATTCGCGTTTTTGAAATGCTTGGTCTTAGCGCATTCATGACTATGGTAATAATCGCTATATTTTCAACGGAAATATCATTTGAAGCGACAGCTATCATCTCAAATATTATGTTTACTGCTATGTTGGCCGTCTTCGCATTTTTTCGCACAAAAAAAATCCCTATTTCTCTTGTTTTCTCAATTCTCACAACCGTTATTGCTTTATTATCCGGATATTTGGCGAGTTCAATTTTCACATTGCTGCATTTCGTATTCCCGGATTTTATGGAGCTTGGTCGGGACGGCGTTACGGGCGATTTTGTTATGTCCGCCATGTATCTTGCACTGATATTTGCGATAGCTTTTCCTATCTCCCGCAAACTGGGAAACTGGACTCATTCTCAAATCCACATGCTTAACGATGAGCTACAAAAAAAATTGACCTTACAAATACTCTCAGGGGCGTTTATTACCTTGGGGGTATTTTTTGTTATGGTATTTTTGCGCTATGTTTTAGCCGATGTACTTACATTGGTGTACGGGCTGTCGTTGGCTATTGTTTTTATGTACCTTGTGTTTTCGATTTTTGCGTTTACATCAAGTTTGCGCAAAGAAATTGAACTGCGCCACAAAATTGAAATGTTAAACAACCTCGAAGCCTATACCAAAGACGTAGAGGAAATGGCTTCGGAAATGCGAAGTTTCAGGCATGACCACATAAACTTAATGTTGGGCTTTCGCACACATATTGAAAATAACGACATGGAAAGCCTGTCGAGGTATTATGAAAAATATATGGGTGAGTTTATCGCAAACGCCGAATCGTTAAAAAATACGCACGACAGGCTTGGCAACATGCAAGTACCCGAGTTAAAATCCCTGCTTTTTGCCAAATTTGTGCAAGCCGGTTCGGCAGGAATTGAAACTCACCTTGAAGTGCCTGAGAAAATTACAATTGTAGGCAGCTACAACTTGCTTGATACTTGCCGCGCTGTGGGTATTCTTATGGATAACGCTGTCGAGGCCTGCAAAGGTGTAAGCGGGGCAAGCATTGGATTTATGGCAACAATGACAAACGAAGGCGTGTATTTAGTGTTTCAAAACACTTGTGAAAAACCGCCGCCGCTAAACAAAATAACCGAAAAAGGATTTTCGACAAAAGGGAATGCACGCGGCCTTGGTTTATACAATTTATCTCAACTGGTTGCAAAAAACAGTAACTTAACGTTAAACACAAGCATCAAGGCAGGTTACTTTGTTCAAGAACTAAAAATCGCATCAAGCGAGGAGGGGTACTATGATTAGCATATTTATATGTGACGATGACGCGCTGTTTTTGGCGCAAGTTAAATCGTGTGTAAAAACCTGCGCGCTTATTGAAAATTTTGCAATGTCAATTGTGATGGCAACAAAAAATCCCGACGAAATTTTGGATTTTCTGAAAAACAACAGGGAAACAGCGGGTATATATTTTTTGGATTTGGATTTAAGCCGCGACGACATAACCGGGATGCAATTGGCTCAAAAAATCAGAAAATATGACCCGTGGGGTGTCATTATTTTTATAACTTCCGATGCCGAATCGCACAAACTTACCTTTGAATACGCAACAGAAGCATCCGATTACATTATCAAGGGCTCGGCGGAATTTGAAGCGCGTATACACAAATGCTTGCAAGGCGCAAATGCAAAATTTACAGCAAAAAGGAAAACCCCCGACGATAAGTTTATTGTTAACATCAGCAAGGATTTAACTTCCGCTGTCGGCGCGTCACGGTTGTCCAAAGGCAGTACAATTCCTATTGACCAAAGAAAAATTATGTACCTTGTAACAAACCCGGAAATAAAAAACGGCGTAGTAATGTACACCGACACCGAACGTATAGAGTTTAGGGGCAGTTTGACACAAATCGAAAAGCTGTTGAATAAAAAGCTGTTTTTAAGATTCCAACGAAATATTATTGTAAATTTGCAAAACATATCAGCGGTTCATAAAGAAACATTGATGGTGCTTTTTAAAAATGGCTTGGAGTTGGAAGTAAACGAAAAACAAGCGCATAAACTCAGCCACGCCGTACGCAAGCGGCGCGGGTAAGTTCTGCTCGGTTTTTAGGCTTATTTCCGCCCCAGGGCTTCTTCATACGGCACTATTCGTTTTATTGTAACGTTTAAATAACGTATGTCGCACAAATCTATTTCGCTGTCCACATCCAAACGCTTAACCCTCGGTCGAAGCTTGTTTAGTGCCTCAAGCACAATCGCAAACCCAAGCCCGGACGACAGCTCAATTATGCACCCAACGGGATAAAACTCCATTTTGTTGATAAATGCACGAACAATGTCGAAGTCAAATGAGTAGTAAGCCAGCCCCTGTATATATTCGTAAGCTTCCGAAGGGGACAGCGCGTCGCGATACGGCCTGCGGGATGTCATTGCATCATATACATCCGCAACCGCGATAATTCTGCTCCACAGCGGAATTTTTTCGCCTTTCATCCCAAGGGGATAGCCGGTTCCGTCTATCTTTTCGTGGTGAAGTACTATGGCTTGACGATGTGTTTCGGTAAGCATGTCTGATTTTTTCATGTATTCAAACCCTGTAACAGCGTGCCGCTTAACCGTTTGCAGTTCCGACTCGTTTAACAACTCTTTTTTGTTAAGCACCTCAGGCGGCGTGAGATATTTACCGACATCATGCATCAGCGCGCATTGGGCTATGTTGAATAAAGTCGTTTTGCCAAGCCCCAAACCCTGACCGATTGCAAGCGAAATTACCACTACACTCAGGGTGTGATGGTAAATATATTCATCCACACTCTGCAACTGATGTATATTTACCGTTTTACTTGTGTGCAAACCATCCACAATTTTTGTTAACACATCGCATAAATGATTCACCGCATTTGCTGTAGCCTGCGCGTCACTCCCTTGCGAGACAATATGTAATGCACGCAATGATTTTACCGCATCTTTACGCACGATAGGAGACACGCTGGATTTTGATTTTTCGTAAGGAATACTAAAACGTGCGTGCGGATTTGTTCCGGGTTCGCTTAATAGAATTCCGCTTATTTTACGCTTTACATACAAATAATTTATGTTGCGTTCCTTTAATTTGTACAAATACTCGGCACTGATTATGCTCCCTTTTCGTAACAACGGAAGCGATGTGTTGTCGATTTGCCCAAATACATCCTGCGCCAACACAGAATTAGGCATAATATCATCAATATTAAGTTTATCCAATGCTACACCCCCTCTAGTATACTCCGCCCTTCGCGCTCCGCCCCCCGAAACCGCATCCGGCTTCGAGACGTACCCCTCCGCCACCACAACATGCCCACGGTTCCCACCGCACGCTTGGCGTGCTGCTATCGGTCTTCGATGCCTGCGAAATCTTGTAAATGGGTGGGATAGTCGCCGTTAAAACAAGCCAAACACAAATCGCGACCGATTGCCTCCGCAAGCCCCACCTCGCTTATAAACGCAAGCGAATC
>WRHA01000176.1 GCA_009783395.1 Defluviitaleaceae bacterium | reverse complement strand
TTTTTTCCAAATTTGACCATAACGTCAATAATTCATAGCAAAATGCGTCCTCCGCCTGGATGTTTAGTCGAATCGCCTGTCGATTCCGCTGCATAGTGCCCGTCTTTAAGCATTTTTTACTTGTTGCTTGCGACTACCGCTCGGTGGTCGCGCTTGACTTTCCATATTTCGAAGTTTGGACTGTCAAGAAATTCAGATATGCTTGAGCCAAAAATTGAGAATGGCTAACGATGCCGTCGTACTCTTCTTGGGCAATTCGGATGTTGATATTTTTGGTTTTAACCACAATGGCACCTCCATGTAAAACAGTATTTTACACGGTAGCACTCAAAATCACCGGAGTCAAGAATGGTCTTCCTCTCCCGCGGCATGAAAATAATCCACGATGCCGAGATAGATGCTCCATGCGATTTTTTCTTGATATTCCGCGCTAAGCAATTTTTGGCGTTCGTTGTAGTTTGTTAAAAAGCCGCATTCCACGAGGACGGCGGGCATTCTGGTTTGCTTTAGTACATAGTAGTTGTCGTTTGCCTTGGGCTTGAAGCGGTTTGAGGGGTCGGCGAATTCGCATATGCGCGATTGGATTGCGGTGGCAAGCCTTTCGCTGTTGCCCGAGGTGTCGAAATAAAATACCTGCGCACCGTGGACGCCTCCCGACGAAAAGGAGTTTTGGTGGATGCTTACGAAGATGTCGGCGTGAGATGCGTTTGCGATTGTTTGTCGTGCGTGCATGTCGCCGCGCTTGCTTTTGGACAGCTCGGAATCGTCGATGCGCGTGACAATAACCGTCGCGCCGCCCTGCTCAAGATATGTTTGCAATTTTAGTGCAATGTCTAAGTTAATGTGCTTTTCTTCGGTTTTGCCCTGCACTTTTCCGGGGTCCCACGCACCATGCCCCGCGTCAATCACGATGATTTTGTACGAAAGAGGCAATGCATACGCCGTGTTTGTCGAAAACAATGCAATTATAAATGCCGCAATGAGAATTCTCTTCATATATAAAAACCGCCTTGTTCAATGGATTTTTGGATTTCCATTTAATTTGAACAAAGCGGTCTGATTTTATGCGCGGAGCGTGTTTACGGCGGCCAAAATTTTTTCAAACACCCGGTCTTCCTCGCCGGATTCAATTATAAAAATATTTTCCGTGCCTCTCAATCTGTCGAAAACATCCATAAACCGGTCGCGGATATGCCCAAGCACGTCCATTGCCTCGTAAATGCTTATTTCGTCGCGGCTTGCGGCAATCCGCCGCATACATTCCTCCGGCGGAACATCGAGGAAAATCACCGCATTTGGGCGATGGCTCATAACGACCTGATTGTATGCCGAAATGCGCGGAAACGCGTCGAAGTTCGTGCCTTGATATGCAAGGGTAGAGTAGTAATATCTGTCGCAAATTACATGCTCGCCTCGTGCAAGTGCAGGCGCGATTTCCTCGTAAAAATGCTGAACCATATCGGCCGCAAAAAGCAGTGCCAGAGCCTCACTCTCTGCCGAAAATTCATCCTGCGTAGCCGCCCGTGCAAGCTTTCCGATTGCGTTTTCGCTGGGAAGCCGCGTCGCAAGGTAAGCCTCGCCGCGCTTTTCGAAAAATTCCCCAAGCCGCTTTGCCTGCGTACTCTTCCCGCTCCCGTCGATCCCTTCAATTACAATAAACATTCGCACCTCGTTTCAAATCGATTTCAAATTGATTTCAAAAAAAAGCCCCTCTTATTCAAAAAAAAGCCCCTCTTTCTTTTCAGTAGAAAAGAGGGGCGACGGATTCTTAGTGCTTTTAGCGGACTGTCGTTCCTATATAACTTTGGTATGGGATTGACAGGGACCAAACCAAAGACTAAACGCGAACCACGTTTGCGGCTTGTGGGCCTTTTGCGCCTTGAACAACTTCAAACTGCACTTCTTGACCTTCATCAAGAGTTTTGAAGCCGTCGGTTTGAATTGCTGAGAAGTGGACGAAAACGTCATCTTCGTCTTGGATGGAAATAAATCCATACCCTTTTTCGGCGTTGAACCATTTTACTGTGCCTGTTTTCATGAAGCTTATCCTCCTACGGATGTAAAAATTAGTTCGTCCACATCGGACTGAACACTCAGGGGAAAATATCACAGGTTCTAAAATCTGTCAAATATTTTATGCAACAAGCGCGAATAAACCACGAAATGAATTGGTTTTAATGATTTACACACGATTAGAGGAAACCCACACAAAGAAACGTTCGCTTTCGCACGCAAAGAGAACGCGCTATAATTTTTTTTGCAGAGCCTGCAAATTTTTTTTAAACGGACGGGTACGAATGAATACTGTGAAAAAAACGCTGACAGAAATCCAAATAATTGAGCGCAGCATACATAAAAAATTTCGTCGCGAATTATGGCGGAAGTTTATTCGCGCCGTGCAGAAATACGAGCTGATTCAAGCCGACGATAAAATTGCCGTGTGCATATCCGGCGGAAAAGACTCGTTTCTTATGGCAAAATTATTTCAGCAGCTCCATCGCCTGAGCGAAACCCCTTTTGATCTCGCCTTCGTCGTGATGAACCCCGGCTACGATGCCGCAAGCTTTGACAAAATCCTAACAAATGCCGATCGCTTGCAGGTTCCCGTGCAGGTTTTCGACTCCGACATCTTTGAAATAGTGCAAAAAAGCAGCGGCGGCTCTCCATGCTATCTTTGCGCACGAATGCGCCGCGGATTTTTGTATGCAACGGCACAAAACCTCGTTTGCAACAAAATCGCACTCGGGCATCACATGAGCGATGTCGTTGAAACAACCTTGATGGGAATGCTTTACGGCGCGCAAAATCAAACCATGATGCCCAAGCTGAAAAGCCGAAATTTTTCCGAAATGCAACTTATTCGCCCTATGTACTGCATCGAGGAGGCGGCCGTTACCGCATGGAAAAACTACAATAAGCTCGAATTCATAGCCTGCGGCGGATGCCCCCTAAAGTCCTACTGCGACGAAGGCAACATATCAGCCCGCGCCGCCGTAAAAGCCTTTTTAGCCGAAATGAAAACCACCAATCCCGATGTCGAAAAAAACGTCTTCAACGCCCTCCAATGCGTCAATCTCGAAACCACAATCGCCTACAAAAAAGATGGTGTCATCCACAGCTTTCTTGATGATTTTTGAAAAAACTGCTACACTGCCTACATGCGTGCGTAGCTCAGGGGATAGAGCGTCCGCCTCCTAAGCGGCAGGTCGCAGGTTCGATTCCTGCCGCGCGCAGTGTGCGCCGTCGACATCTTGTCGGCGGCTTTTTTGTAAACCAGGAAACTGCATCCGGCTTCGAGACGAACACCCCAATAACTCGAAGACGTCCACGGTGCTCAATGCACGCTTGGCGTGCTTTTTTGTTCGTCTCGAAGCCGGTTTGGCTATCAAAGGCGGTTTGGATATCAAAGCCGGCACTGCACTACATAGCACCCTTTTTTTCTGTACAAAATTTCTACTTGTGTAAAAATCTCCTTGAGTTTTTTTATTGTGGTTTCCGCGCCGTGCTTTTTTTGAATCACAATAAAAAATGAGCCGCCGGGACGCAGATGCGCGGCGGCCTCTTCGTACATACGATAAACGATTTCCTTCCCTGCATGAATCGGCGGGTTTAGGGTGATGGCGTCAAATAAACCGGTGATTTTTTCAAATGAATCGGAGTGGATAAACTTGGCGGATACATTATTTAGGCCTGCATTTTTTTCGGCATAATCGAGAGCGATGCGGTTGATGTCGGATTGAACGAGCACGACATCATTTTTTTTTGCAAGCGCGATGCCGATAAATCCGTACCCACAGCCCAAATCCAGCAAATCGCCCGATAGATGCGGCATGTTTTCCACAAGAATGCGCGATGCATCGTCGATTTTGTCGCAGGAAAAAAGACCGTTGTTTGTTAAAAAGCCCAAATCTTCGCCGAAAATATTTATGGAAATTTCGCGTTCGCGGGTTAATACTTCGGGGTTTTCCAAAAAATATTGCCTAGGCTCGCCCGACCTTTTCATATAAACACATCCAATTACTCTCCCGCCAGTGCTACAGCCTCGCGAGTAAGC
>WRHA01000175.1 GCA_009783395.1 Defluviitaleaceae bacterium | reverse complement strand
TAGTGCACGGCTTCGGCTTTTGGCGGGGGTCGGTACTTGCATTATGCTTTTGGCGGCGGCGGCATGTGTCGTTTTCGCGGGTTTTATGATATTCGAAAGTATTGTCGTGCCGGCTTTTGCGCGCTCCGATTTGCGTGCCGCGGGCGCGTCTTTTTTTGCACAGCCGGTTGTGGTTGATGCATTCGTGGAGGGATCTATGGTTGAGACCGTGGGGTGGATTCAAATAATCCCGCCACGCGAGGAAGAAATCGAGGCAATGTACGAGGTTTACGTATTTATCGACGACGATGAGGATCTTTTTGTACCCGAAATTATTGCTCCGATATACGATTACGACGCACCCGCGCCGACGATTCCCTATGCATATAGGTATCTTTCTTTTTACATACACGAAAACTCCGCATTATATGAGGAATTTTTGCAAAGTCGCCCCGATTTGGACATAGAAAGCGCGATATGGATGGTCAATGCCTCCGTGCATGTGCCGTTTTACTCCCAAATCCAAATCGACAACAGCCCGAATCCGCTTCTTATTTCACCCGCGTTTCGCTTGCCCGAGGGCTTTACTCCGCACGAGCTTGTTCCCGTGAACAGTGACGAATGCCACCTTCGCGCTACGCCTGCTACGGTTGAAGCATTTCGCGAGTTTCGCACGTCGGCACGGGAGGCGGGCTTTGATTTGTCGGCGACGTCGGCATATCGCACAGCAACGCGGCAGGGTCAGCTTTGGGAAAACGGCGGTCGCCGCGACGGTCGTGTCGCCCGCCCGCACCACAGCGAACATCAAACCGGTCGTGCGATAGATTTTTGGGGGCCGGGCGGTCTTATGGACTCCGGCGGCCCGACGCCTGTTGGGCGATGGGCGGCGGAAAACGCTTATCGCTACGGCTTTATTGTGCGCTATCGCTCCGAAACCACGCATATCACTGGCTATATATACGAACCGTGGCACTTCACATACGTGGGTTTAGAAATTTCCGCGTACATGCATAATAATAATATCCTGAGCCTTGAGGAGTTTGTCGGCAGAAACCCGGGTGCGACTTTGCCGCCGATTTAGCATTCATCGGACTGTAACGTCGGCGACCTCTACATGCTGAAAATTTCAGTGTTAAGCGAGTGAGATATGGAAAAAACAATGGATCAGCCTATGTACACAATCGGTGAAGAGCGATTTAACATGATTACGCATATTGTCGGCGGCGGACTTGGTGCCGTCGCGCTGATTGCGTGCGTAATTGTTGCCGCGTACCACCAAAACGTGCTTGGCATTGTTGGCGGCATAATTTACGGCTGTATGGTAATCCTACTTTTCACAATGTCGAGTATTTATCATGGGCTTGGTATAGGCTTGCCGAAAAGGGTTTTTCGCATCTTGGACCACTGCACGATTTATCTGCTGATTGCGGGGACATACACGCCGATTTTGCTATCGCAGTTTCTCAGGGAAGAGCCGATTACAGCATGGATAATGTTCGGGCTTATTTGGCTTTTTGCTGTTTTGGGTGTAACTCTCACCGCAATCGACCGAAAAAAGTTTAAATATTTCGCGCTTGCGTGCTATCTCGGCATGGGATGGATGGCGGTTTTTCGCGTAAATTTACTTGTTGCCGTGCTTGGCGCACCGTTTTTTGTTTTAATTTTAATCGGCGGTCTTCTTTATACCTTTGGCGTTGCGTTTTACGTCGGCGGCAAGAAGAAACGATACATGCACAGCGTTTTTCATTTGTTTGTAAATGCCGCGTCGATTTTACACTCCGTTGCAATCGCCATTTTCATCATGCCCGGAGGTTATTAATATGAAAACCTGTTTCCGAGGTCCGGAAAGGAACCTGTTAAATGTATGATATAGGCTTTCCGAACATTGGTCTTTATTTTGAAAATGTGCCGCGAATAATGTTCACGATTCCGATCATCGACCGTCCGATTTTTTGGTATGGTTTTATGATTGTCGTGGGGATTATCGCGGCTTATTTTATGGGGATTTGGTGGGTTAAAAAAACGGGGCAAAGGGTCGAGGATTATACGGATTTGCTTCTTTTCGGTATGCCGTTCGCGCTTGTTGGACTGCGCACGCATTATCTTATTTTCATGCATGACGGCGTTTATAATTTGCAGACGTTTTTTGCGACGTTTTTTCGATTTGCGGATGGCGGGCTTGCCATTTACGGTGGAATATTCGGCGCGATTGTTGCCGTGTTGATTGTTGGTCGGCACAAAAAAATCCCGTTTGCTACAATCGCAGACACAGGTGCGCCGAGTATGCTTTTGGGGCAAGTTATCGGCCGATTCGGGAATTTTTTTAACCGCGAGGCTTTTGGCGGCTACACCGACAGCCTTTTAGCGATGAGTATGCGTGCAGAAAATGTGCCCGGCTTTCCCCATGGCTCGCATATTACCGAGGAAATGCTTGAACACAGCACCTTTGTCGACGGGTATCAATTCATCCAAGTCCATCCGACATTTTTATATGAGGCGTTTTTCAATTTACTTCTCATGATCGCGCTTTTAATTTACCGTCCCCGAAAAACATTTAACGGCGAGATTGTGCTGTTATATTTGTTTGGATATGGAGTGATTCGTTTTATTATCGAAAGTCTGCGTACCGACCAAATGATGCTGTTTAATACCGGGTTGCCTGTTAATCAGGTGTTGGCGGCCGGATTTGCAGTGATTTGTGCGGCGTTAATTATTATGGGGCATGTGCGCGCACGCCGCCCCGAATTCTTTAGGAGGAAAAAATGAAAAAGTACTTGGAAATGCATGACAAAGGGAACGCGGATTATATTTCCGCTAAAGCAAAACTGTTTGAAGAAGGTCAAGGGGACAAGCTTTCCTCTCTCGCGAATGATCGGTTGGGCAAGCTGGATGAGTTGCTTGATTCCATTAAAATTCCGGCAAAAGCGAATTACGTCGAGGTCATTGATTTGTATGTATCATTTTTCGATGATGTTATCGTTGAATGCGTAGAGCTTGCAGGTCGTCGTGCGGAATTTGAAGAAAAAATCATATCCCGTTGTGCCGGCTATTTGCCAGAAAAAAATGACCGCGACGAGGAAAACGAACACGTCACGGCCAAAATTATTGATTGTACAAAGTCGAGCGACCCGCCCGATAAAATCGCAAAAATATTTGCAGATGCAATTTTGCACGACACAAACCCGTTGCGCCTCGGGTCGTATGCTTTTGTGGAATTTTGCAAACAGCACCCCACGGTTGCCCCACGCGATGTGCATGAATATTTGCTTAATGAAGTGGAAGTTCGCACACATTTAATCACGGGAGACGATGTCGCCGCATTTGCCTCGATAGAAAAATTGCTGAAATCGTCGATAAATTGTGCCGAAAAATTTCTGCTTGTTTCGCTAAGCCTGTTCTACCTCGGCTACGAAGATGATGCACGCAACGCGCTTGATGTTGGGTTGCGACTTTCCCCCAACAACGAACGCCTGCTTAGTGCCAAAGGCGCACTGGAATAGCACGCCAAGCGTGCATTGGGCACCGTGGACATCTGCTACGTAGGCGACGTTACGTCTCGAAGCCGGATACGGTTTTCCAGCATATAAAAAAGCCGACCGGCTTTTGAGGCTCGTCGGCTTTTTCATTGGCACCGGAAACGGTATTCGGCTTCGAGACGTAACGCCGCCTACCGCCGGATGCCCACGGTGTTCATTGCACGCGTGGCGTGCTTAGAGATTGTTGCAATAGCGGATTTGATGGCAGAAGAGAGCGTTCGTATTCGCCTTCTGCCGAAGAAACAAGCAGCATTATGCGATTGGTTCTGTTCATCTCCCAAAGCGCGGCTTCAAATTCGGCAACGCTTTGATTGAAGTTGGCGATTTGCGCTACGGTCGCCGGCTCTTGGGGTGCGAATTTTGATTTAAACTCTGCGACACTTTGTTGAATTTCCCCTTCGGACAGCGCGTTAAGTCCGCGTAAAATTTTATCTTGGTACTCTTCCACGGCGGCACGCAACCTTTCCGCCATACATAGCTCGTCATCTTCTTCGTCGCAGGGGATGAAAAACGCCAGCTCGTTGTCTT
>WRHA01000174.1 GCA_009783395.1 Defluviitaleaceae bacterium | reverse complement strand
GAAGCAAGCTCTTGTGCGGCGGCAAGATCCGCCGCCGAACGCAGGACAATTTGCCCCTTGCCGTCGTAGCCGCCGGTCGTGGTTTTAATCACGCATGGAAATGTCATTTTTTCAAGCGGAATTTCGCGGAAAACGGGCGCGCAATTAACGCCCGAGGCGGCATCCGCAAGCGGCGTTAAATCACCGTTTTTTACAAGCGCGAAATCCGCAACAGGAACGCCCATGTCAGAGATCGCTTTTTTCTCCAAATATCTATGTCTCGTTATTTTTAAAACCTCGCTGCCTTGCGGTAAATACGTATTTTTTTCAAGCCACACCAGCGCGTCAACGTCGATTTTTTCAAACTCATATGTTATAACATCGCTTTCCCCTGCGAGCTTTTTTATCGCCGCAAGGTCGTTGTACTCCGCCGTAATTTCAACGTCGGCAACCTGTCCGCAGGGGCAATTCGGAGTTGGGTCAAGCACCGCAACCCGATACCCCATCGCCTTTGCCGCAAGGCACATCATACGCCCAAGTTGCCCCCCGCCGATTATACCGATTGTTTGATACGGAAAAATTTTTTTCATTTTTTTCGCCATTCGCTGAGCGCGCAAATCGTCACAAAAAATTGGTCGCCCGCGTTCCTCTCGTTTATTTTTCTCTATTATCTCGAGTAAATTCCGATCTTGATAAAATTTCTGCCCTTTTTGGATACGCCTGCGATTTCAAGCAGTTTTGCACGACCCATGCCGCGTATTGAAATTATTGCGGTTTCTGCCACGTCTTTGTCTGTTTTCGTGCAGATTTGATGGTTTAAATTTACGCGGCCCGCGTTAATCAGCTCCGCCGCTTTGGCGCGGGACATTCCGAACGCCGACGATACAATTGCATCCAATCGCATCGATGCAACGGTATCGGTTTTTATTGCCAACGCTTCTTCGCACGCAGGGAGCGCGTCGAGGCTTATTTCGGAAAGAGTAATGCCGACGCGACCGGCTTTTGTGAGGTTTTCGCTAATATACACAGCCATTTCGGAAAGGCAGATAAGACCTGCAAACTCTTCGTGTATAATTATATCACCAATGGCCTCGCGCTTTATTCCAAGCCCCATAAGCGCGCCCAAAACATCACGATGCCCGAGTGAATCCTGCGGACGCTTTGCTATTTTCAGCACGGCAAACAATTCGTCGCGATTGTATTCGCCCCAATCGGGATTTGTAAAAATAGCGCACGAACGTTCCGCGCCGCTGTAAGCACCATCGAGGGTGAGAGTTACGTCTTTTCTGCGTGCGAAATCTTGCGCGACTCTTTGCGCTTCGGCCGGAGTGAGGAATTTTGATGCGGCACTGCCTGTTTTAACGGCTCTGTGCGCCAAATCATTCATGCGGGCGATGAGCACATCGTCCATTTAATCACCTTGTTTCCGGGCAACCTCTGTTATTAATGCAATACTACATTGAAACCGCATTTACGGCAAATTTAAAGCTCCTTTCGCAACCGCAGAATCTCATCCCTCACTTCCGCCGCTATTTCAAATTGCAGTTCGGCGGCGGCTTGTTTCATTTGCTTTTCGAGTTTTTTGATTTCCTTAATAATTTCCTCGCGAGACATGGATTCCGGGTCTTTTGCGAGGGTGGCGGAAGCGGTTTCGGCGGATGTTGTGAGCTTTATGCGTTCGTGAATTTTTTTGACGATTGAGCGCGGCGTGATGTTATTTTTGCGATTGTACTCCTCTTGGATTGCGCGACGGCGATCGGTTTCGGCTATCGCGGAGCGCATCGAATCGGTCATATTGTCGGCGTACATGATAACGCGGCCGTCTACGTTTCTTGCGGCGCGGCCGATTGTTTGAATCAAAGAGGTGTTTGAGCGCAAAAAGCCTTCTTTGTCGGCGTCGAGGATTGCGACGAGCTGACATTCGGGGATGTCAAGCCCTTCGCGGAGCAGGTTTATCCCGACAAGTACGTCGAAAACATCGGTACGCAGTTCGCGGATAATTTCAAGCCGCTCGAGGGTGTCGATGTCGGAATGCAGGTATCGCACGCGGATGCCCGCTTCCTTTAAATATGACGTCAAATCCTCTGCCATGCGCTTTGTCAGGGTGGTGACAAGTATTTTCCCTTTGCTTTCCGCGACGCGATTACACTCGCCAATTAAATCGTCGACTTGTCCGCGTACGGGGCGAATAATAACTTCCGGGTCGAGAAGCCCCGTTGGGCGAATAATTTGTTCGGCTTCGAATTCGGTATGCTCGTGTTCAAACTTGGCAGGTGTGGCCGACACGAACAGCATTTGCGGAATTTTCTCCTCGAATTCCTCAAATTTAAGCGGTCGATTGTCGAGCGCGGACGGCAGGCGAAATCCGAATTCTACAAGCGTGTCTTTGCGTGCGCGATCGCCTTCGTACATCGCTCCGACTTGCGGAATTGAAACATGCGACTCGTCGGCGATAATGAGAAAATCGTCGGGGAAGTAATCCAGAAGAGTGTGTGGCGTGGAGCCGGGTTCGCGCCCGGCGAGATGTCGCGAATAGTTTTCGATGCCGCTGCAAAATCCAACCTCCGTCATCATTTCGATGTCGTAACGCGTGCGCTGCAAAATGCGCTGTGCTTCGAGAAGCCTGTCCTGTGATTTCAAAAAAGCGTGTCGCTCCTCAAGCTCTTTTTCAATACCGCGAATCGCCTCGCGCATACGCTCCGACCCGGTTACATAGTGCGATGCGGGAAAAATTACGATATGCTCGCGAGTGGACAAAATTTCTCCGGTAAGCGCGTGGATTTCCGTTATACGCTCGATTTCGTCTCCGAAAAACTCCACACGCAGTGCGATTTCCGACGAGTTTGCCAAAAAAATTTCCAAGACGTCGCCGCGTGCGCGAAATGTGCCGCGCTGGAAATTTATATCGTTGCGATTATATTGAATCTCGACAAGGCGTCGCATAATTTTGTCGCGATCGCGCTCCATGCCAACGCGCAACGACAGCATTAAATCGCGGTACTCCGCCGGATCGCCAAGGCCGTAGATACACGAAACCGACGCGATTATAATCACGTCGCTCCGCTCGAAAAGCGCGGATGTTGCCGAGTGCCGCAGGCGGTCGATTTCCTCATTTATTGCCGAGTCTTTTTCAATGAAAGCATCCGTTGACGGGACGTACGCCTCGGGCTGGTAGTAATCGTAATAGCTTACGAAGTATTCGACCGCGTTTTCGGGAAAGAATTCCTTAAACTCGCTGTAAAGTTGTGCCGCAAGTGTCTTATTGTGCGCCATTACAAGCGTGGGTTTTTGCAATGCCTGAATTATATTTGCCATTGTAAATGTCTTGCCCGAACCGGTTACGCCAAGCAATGTTTGAAATTTTCGCCCTTCGCGAAATCCGGCCGCCAGTGATGCAATCGCTTCGGGTTGATCACCCGTCGGGGCGAAATCGGATTGTAGTTTGAAGTTCATGCGCTCAGATAATCCTCTCTTGAAAAAAATTTTGCCATTCAAAAATCGGTGCGTGTAGTGTCACTACCGCACCGATTTTTTTCAAACCAAGGGAAACTATATCCGGCTCCGAAAACCGTATCCGGCTTCGAGACGTAATGTCGCCCACCACCAGATGTCGACGGTTTCCAATGCACGCTTGGCGTGCGCTACATATTCACGATAACTTCATTTTCTGCTTGCAACGCGCTTGCGGGGATATATCCGTTTGCCATTTCCGCGCCGTTAAGCGTTAGCTTGCGACAACCGGAAAGTTTGCCGTCGGGATTTTTTACGGAAATGTTAAGCACTTTGTCGCGGAAAACCTTGCGCATAGAAAATTCCTTCCAATCGGCGGGAATTGCGGGGCAAATTTTCAAGCCATCGATATCGGGGCGCAGACCCAAAATTCCCTCGACACAACCGACCATTACGGTGGATGCCGTGCCGGTAAGCCAGTGAACATGCGAACGACCTTCGAAGGGGCTGTCAATGCTCTCGGTAAACTGCGAGTATGCATACGGCTCCATCAGGCGGATGTCGGCAATATCATTCTGTGCGGAGGGGCAGGATTCGAGATAGTACTCAAGCG
>WRHA01000173.1 GCA_009783395.1 Defluviitaleaceae bacterium | reverse complement strand
GTGCAGAAGGAGGTTGCGCGGCGGCTTAGTGCGGGGCCGGGGACTAAGGATTATGGCTCGCTTTCGCTTGCCGTGCAGTATCATGCCGACGCTTCGCTTGTTGCAAATGTGCCGTCGAATTGCTTTATGCCGCGACCGCAGGTGGATTCTGCCGTTGTGCGATTGGATATTTTGCCTGCGCCGCGAGTTGATGCCGATCGTGCGAAACTTTTTAGGATTATCCATGCGGCGTTTGGCAAGCGGCGCAAAACCTTGCTTAACGCACTGGACTCCGAAGGGATTGGGGGCGGGAAGCCCGCACTTGCGGAAACCTTGCGCGCCATCGGAATTGACCCGCAAATACGTGGCGAAACGCTGGATATATTTGCGTTTGCGCAATTGGCGGAGGCGTTGTCGTGAATGCGTTTACATTAAAAATTATCGCGCTTGTCGCAATGTTTATCGATCACATCGGCATTGTTATGCCCGAATTTTTTGGGCTTTCGCCGGGGATAAATATTTTTCGCGTAATCGGGCGTGTTGCGTTTCCGATTTTTGTTTACCTCATCGCTGAGGGCTTTCGCCACACGAAAAGTCCGGAAAAGTTTCTTTTGCGGCTCGGCATTTTTGCTCTTATTTCCGAAGTACCCTTTGATCTTGCACTTAACGCGCAAGTAAATTTCCTCGCCGACACGAATATATTTTATACGCTGTTCCTCGGCGGCACGGCGATTTTTGCGTATGAATACATTGGGCAAATGCGCAAAAACGAACCCGCCTCGGGGGATGTCGGCGGGACTTTTCCAAAAGGTTGGCGCGGATTTGCCGCATTTATCCCTGCTTGCATTTGCCTGATTCTCGCTGAGCTTCTCACGGCCGATTATGGCGCGGACGGCGTGGCGTTTATCTTTTTTATGTACTTAATTAAGCCGCTGAAATGGCGGCTTTCGGTGATGGCCGCCATGTGCATTTGGCTGCACGAAGGCACAATTCGCGCTGTTTTAAGCGGGTACGATGTTCCCTCTATTTTCCTGCTGATGATTCTCGCGACGCTTGTTCCCGTCGGGCTTTTCGCGCTTTACAACGGCAAACGCGGCGCGGGCTTGAAATGGATTTTTTACGTGGCCTATCCTGCGCATTTGATGGTTTTGTATGCTATTTCTGCTTTTTCTGCTTTTTCTTAGGCTTATTCGGGGCGAACATGATTGTTGCGATGTCGTTTGAGTGGTCGGCGGTGCGCTCGAGGTCGACTATCATGTCGGTGAAAACTACGCTGCTTCGGGCGTCGATGCTTTCGGAGGTTACGCGAACGATGTGATTTTCGGTAAACCGTGCGGTAAGTTCGTCGGCTTTTTCTTCAAGCATTTCGATTTGTGACAAAAGCGACGCGTCTTGATTTTCAAACGCGTACAGCGATTTTGCGGCAAGATCGAGCGTTACGTCGCCAAATTGGCGCAGTTCGTCGAGTGCCTCGGCGGGAAATTTAAGCTCGCTGTCAATTACAAGCGTCGCATACTCAGAAATATTTTCCGCATGGTCGCCGATTCTTTCAATGTTGTATAAAATACGAAACATTTTTCCGATTTTTTTCGCATCGGACTGGGTAATCGTTTTATTGTTAATCTTTACGATTTCCGCGGAAATTTTTCGCGAAAGTGTGTTGATAAGCTTTTTGTTTTTGATTGTTTTCGCGGCCTTGTCGGCGGATTTTTCATAGAAAGATTCCAGCGCAATCGCAAGCGTTTTGTTTGCGATTTTTTGTGTGCGTGCCAGCTCGAGATGCGCGTTTTGCATTACAACCGCAGGATGCTGACGAAGTTTGAAATCCAGAAATTTAAGCTGTTTGTCGCTTGTTACGTCGGTGTCGTCTTTTTTGAGCGGAACGATTTTTTCCATCAACTTGGCGACGGGACCGATAAAGGGCAAAATCAGCAAAAGTGTCGCTAAATTGTAAAGGGTGTGGAACATTGCGACCTGACGTGCAGGCTCGGTCCATGTTGCTTCAAACCAGCCCAAAATCGCGGGAACAAGGAACAGCAGTACGCCGAAAACCGTGCTTCCGATTATATCGAACATAATGTGAAACAGTGCGGCGCGTTTGCTTTCGCGACTTGCAGGAATGGATGCGATAACAGTGGTGATGCTTGTGCCGATGTTTGTGCCGAGAATGATAAACGCCGATGTTTCAAAGGGGATCGGTGCGCCGCTGAGGTGAAGCGCGACCAAAATGCCCATCGTGGCCGAGGAGCTGTTTACAACGGCGGTAAACGCAAAGCCCGCAAGCAGTGCCAAAAACGGGTTTGAGAATGTCGTCAGGAAGTTTTCAAACGCCGGCGTTCTTGCGAGTTCGCGAAGCGGGCCGCCCATTACGCCTATCCCGAAAAATAAAATTCCGAAGCCGAGAATGATTAATCCGATATTTTTAAGCCGCTTTTTCTTGAGGAAAAGGTGCATGATAATTCCGATGAAAATAAATAAAGGTGCCCATGTGTCAAGGCGAAACGCAACAAGTTGCGCACTGAATGTCGTACCGAGATTCGCCCCCATAATTATTCCGATTGCCTGCTTTAAAGTCATCATGCCGGAATTAACAAAAGAAACCGTCATAATTGTGACGGCAGTGGAGCTGTTTAACGCAATCGTCGCGATAACACCAACCGTGACGGCAAAAAATCGGTTAGCTGTCGCCTTTTGCAAAATCATTTGCAGCTTGTCCCCCGCCGCCGTTTCGATGGCCGTGGACATCAGTTTCATTCCGTATAAAAACAGGCCAAGCCCGCCAAGTACTAAAAAAATTTCATGCAGTTCCATGTTTCCACCTCGGATAAAATTTTTCGCGCAATTATACCATTATTTTTACAGTCTAGGAAACTGCATCCGGCTTCGAGACGTTGCGCGCCTCCCCCCCACTGTGGCATAATGCTCTTATAAACTTCAGTGGGAGGGATTTTTGTGAAAATTGCAATAATCGGTTCAGGAAGCACCTATACGCCGGAATTAATCGAAGGGCTTATTGCGCGAAAAAGCGTGATGCCCCTTACGGAACTTGCGCTGATGGACATTGATGAACGCAAGCTGAACATCGTGGGTAGTTTGGCCGAGCGCATGGTTAAACATTCGAACCTTGGGTGCAAAGTCGTGTTCACACAGGATTTTGACGCGGCTCTTGACGGAGCGTCGTTTGTTTTTGTGCAAATTCGTGTGGGAAAATTGCCGGCGCGGGTTTTGGACGAAAAAATCCCCTTGAAATACGGGCTTGTCGGGCAGGAGACGACGGGAATCGGCGGATTTTTCAAGGCGTTGCGCACAATCCCCGTGCTTTTCGATCTCGCCGCACGCATGAAAAAGCTTTGCCCCGACGCGTGGATGTTAAATTTCACAAATCCGTCAGGCATTTGTGCGCAGGCACTGCTTGACCACACCGATGTAAAGGTGCTTGGGCTTTGCAACGCGCCGATAAAAATAATGGAATATCCCGCACGACAGTTTACGGACGAACCATGCGAGGTCGACTATGTAGGGCTTAACCACCTGAGCTTTGTAACAAGCATCCGACACGGCGGTCGCGATTATTTGCGCGAAGCCGTAAACGGCAACGACGAGCTTTTGGAAAAACTCGACTGCCAAATGGGATTTTCGAAAGATGTAATTAGAAGAGTCGGCGGCGTGCCGAGTTATTATCTGAAATATTTCATCCATCCTCGCGAAACAATAAAAAAATTACAAAGCGATAAACTGACGCGTGCAGAGGAATGCATGGCAATTGAAGAGGAGCTTTTGGAGCTTTATTCCGACGCCGGATTGTACCTTAAGCCCGAACAGCTTTCACAGCGCGGCGGAGCGATGTACTCCGAGGCGGCGTGTTCGCTTGCAGAGTCGCTTCATACCGGCGACGGCAAAATCCACGTGGTAAACGCATACAACGACGGCGCGATTCACTACATGCAAAGCAAAGACGTAGTAGAGACACGCGCAACCGTCGATAAAAACGGCGCGAAAATGTTGCCCCCGACCTATGTCGGCGGTGAGTACATCCGAGGCATAATACAAGCCGTA
>WRHA01000172.1 GCA_009783395.1 Defluviitaleaceae bacterium | reverse complement strand
ACCAGCCCCCAATGCCCCCGCAAGGGAGCGAAGCCCCCTTGACCCCATCTTTGGAGGAGATTTTTTGTGTTTGCTAATTTTTTTTGGGAGGTTTGGGGGGATAGGTTTGCGTTTTTTAGTTTGGTGATTTTGGCGGTTATTTTGCCGGTGGTTTTTGTTGGTGCGCCTATTGTTTCGCATTTTTATGATGTTTCTTGGGTTTCGCCTTCTGTGCTTCCGGTTTCGCCGGCTGAGTCGGGGACTTTGCTTGGTTTGGATGAGATGGGGCGAAATCAGTTCTATTTGTTGTTTGTTGCGGCGCGAAATTCGTTTTTCCTTGCGGCTGCGGTGACTTTTTTTTCGTTTGTGCTTGGGGTCGGGGTGGGTGTTTTTTCGGGATTTTACGGCGGAAAGATTGATCATATTGTAATGCGCGTTACCGACACATGGTCGATGCTTCCGTTTTTGATGGTTGTTGTTGTTTTGCTTAATGTTTTCGGTAAAACGGTTTTCAATTTTATTCTTTTTTTCACGTTGTTTACTTGGATTTTTCGGGCGCGGCTTATTCGTGCCGCCGCGCTTTCCGTGCGGGAGTCGGAGTTTATTTCCGCCTCCAAGACGCTCGGCACGCCGAACATTGTAATAATTTTTCGGGAAATGTTGCCCAATATCGTTGACATTGTCGTCGCAAATTTCGTTCTAACCCTTGCCGCAAACATCGGCATCGAAACCGGGCTTTCGCTTCTGGGCTTCGGGCTTGGCTACGATTATCCGTCCCTCGGTGTGATGTTGCAAAACGCGGTCAATCCGTTTTATTTGCGATATTTTTGGTGGACATGGCTACCACCCCTTGCACTTGTTGTTATAATGATGCTATGCATAAACTTCCTGGGCAACGCAGCACGCCAAGCGTGCAGTGGGGCACGCCAAGCGTGCAGTGGACACCGTTGACATGTGTTGTTGGCGACGTGTTCGTCTCGAAGCCGGATACTGTTATCGGAAACCGATAACATGTGTCGTTTTGGGTCATGTTCGTCTCGAAGCCGGATACGGTTGGCGGTGCGATAAAAATCGGTGCGGGTAGTGTCACTACCCGCACCAATTCGAAAAGGCGGAAAAAATGAAAAAAACTCACATAGTAATTTTGGTAATCATGGCAGTATCAACCGTTTTCATCGTAACCCACCTATCAAACCTCTCCCGCAACAACACCGAAGCCCCACAACCCCACAACCCACCCCACCCGTACACCCCATCAATCCCCGAAACCGCCCACCCCAATCTGACCCACCCCGCGCTTGGCGCGGAAAAATCTTTAAATCTCTTCCCCACATACACAACAAACACCTCCCCTACCCTTCCCCGAAACTCCGGCCGCGAAAACATCCTCCGCGTAGGTGTAGGCGCGTCGGGTGCGTTTCCGGGGCTTTTTTTGCGTACGCACAGCGAGGAAGGGATCGACCGAAGCTTTGACGAGCTGGCGAATCCGCCGATTGTGTCCTTTGATGAGCGCAATTTTATTACGAATAACGGCATCGCGACGTTTGAGTTTGACCGCGACGCAAATGCAGTTGTGCTGAATATGCAACACGACGTGCGCTGGCACGACGGCACAACCCTAACGCTCGACGACCTTGTTTTTGCGTATGAAGTCATCGCGCACCCGGAATATACGGGAACGCGTTTTGATCATACGAATTTTATACCGAATGTGCGCGGAGTAGATGAATATCGTGCGGGCGAAGCCGAAACGATTTCCGGTCTGGTTTTATCGAATGACAATCGAACCCTGCGAATTTATTATGTAGAACCTATGCCGCCCGCCGTGCTGTACATCGGCGGAGTGTGGCTTAATCCGATTCCCAGACACCATATCGCGCCCGTGATTGCGGAGGTCGGACATGCGGGAATTGCGGCGCATCCGCGTGCGCGATATGAAAGTATCGGATTCGGACCTTTTAAGCTCAACACCGTTGTCACCGGCGAGGCCGCCTATTTTACTGCAAACGACGATTACTGGCAGGGCGCGCCGCTTGTTGACGGCGTTTTGGTTGAGCTTCTGCCGCTTTCGATGCTTCCTGCGGCGATGCTTGCGGGAAATTTCGACATCGCGGCGTACCAAACCGCGAATTTAGCGGAGTTTCGGCTTACCGAGCCGTCGAATTATCAGCTGTACGCATGGCCGGCTACCTCCGTAATTTTTCTAAATTTCCGACTTGGGAAAATGGGCGAAAACGGCACAGTCGTCCCAAGAGATGACGACCACCCCATAACAAATCCGGCGATCCGCCGCGCAATGGCACATGCGGTCGACCGCCAAACACTCGCCGACATTGTCGGGCAAGGTCTGTGGACGCCCGCGCCGTCGGTGCTTCACCCCTTTAACGCAGGCGATTTTCTCGATCCGTCGCTCGAAGGCTTCGCCTTTGACCTAAACCTCGCAAACCAAATCCTCGACGAAGCAGGGTTCGCACCGCGAGACGAATACGGCTATCGGCTGAATCTAAACGGCGAACCCATGCGCTTCACCTACGGCCAGCACTTAAACCCAACCCACGCCGTACTCGTGCCGCTAAACATCCAAAACTGGCAACAAATCGGCCTGCGCGTCGAATTGTACAACAACGATTTCCTCGACTGGAACTATTTTACCGACATAGTTTTCGGCGATGAAGTCGGCGGCATCGACATTTTTGCAATGGGCTGGACAATGGGCGCAAATCCCGCTCCGCACGGCATCTGGGGTAGCTCCTCGCCGCTAAACATGCCGCGCTACACAAGCCCCACCTTCGAAGAAATTTTAACGCAAATAAATTCGGCATCCGCATGGGACGCCGAATTTTTAGCAAATGCATATTCAAGATGGGAACGCGCCTTCGCCGACGAAGTCCCCGCTATTCCGTTAACATGGAACCTGGATCTGGTTGCAGTAAACAATCGCGTCGCAAACTTCTCGCGAGTCCGCATAGACAGCGGATCAAACGTCCCGGGAAACATGACCGCAACATCATGGGGCAGTCACCTGATCGGCCTCACCGCACCCGCTCCGTACAAAAATGAGTGACACAAAAATTACTGAACAATTTGAAGCTGCTCCCAGCCCTCTTCGCGATACACCATTTCATAAAGCGCGGGAAGAAAAACAATATCGGCGGCTTCGATTCTTGCCTCAAAAGCGGCATGAATCGCGCCGATTTGACGCTCCTCATCGGTAGGAGGCAACCCTCCGGGACGCATAATATCGTCCGGATTAGGATTGTTTTCCGGCGGAATACGCTTAATAATGTGAATACCAAAGGACGGATCAAAATACGGCTCGCCAATTTCGCCGATTGCAAGCGCGGCAGAATTTCCTTCAAAAAGCGGGTTATTAAACGCGCCCATCGTAAAGAAGTATCCGTCGGGGCTCCACATCATGCCGGGGTCATTGCCGTATTCAACAATCAGCGCGTCAAAATCCTCGCCCGCAACAGCCCTCGCACGAATGCCATGAGCAAACTCCATTGCCTCATCTTCGGATTCAAACTCATCCGGCAAAATTAAAATATGCTTCACACCGATAACTTCCTCGTTCGGGTCCGGCTCAAATGCCGGCTCCATGAGATGCTCAAACTCGGCAAAAAGCGTGGGCGTTTCAATTATGGATTGAATCGTCTTGCCCATAAGCTGAAAAACCTCAAAATATCTTATGAGGTGATCCATGCCGAAAATATTATGCCCGGCAAGTATCTCATCAAATTCGTCTCCGAAATCATCAACCATAAATTGAATGTTTTGCTGAATTTCGTCGCGTTCTTCATCCGTAAGCGCGATATCGTTCCGTTCGGCATAATCTTCCATAAGGATAAAAAGTGCCGCAAGTTCAACCGCGTCCTCAAGCACAGCGTACTCCCAGTCGTCAATTTCCCTGTCAAAATCAAATTGAAGCGCGAAACTCGCCTGCTCCTTCATCATAGCAACATCGCCCGCCATAACATCCAGACCATCCACCCTGGCAACAACAGTACCCGCCGCAATCATTTCCTCAAGCGTCGTCGGGTTTC
>WRHA01000171.1 GCA_009783395.1 Defluviitaleaceae bacterium | reverse complement strand
CCGACAGCTTCAAAAATTTCTTGCAAAGTGCATTCACTTTCATTTATTTTATCAACAAACAGCTTGTAGTTGCGCCATATGTTGGACGATGTTTCGCCAGGTGTTGTTCCTTCAATCACATGACTCCATGCCGAATAATCACTTTCTATGGGCTTTAATTTAAGCCGATATTTTTCTTCCTTTGCATACTTATTGGTGAGGTACGTGTTCCAGACTTCATCCTTAATTTCCTCATCGTCAGAAAGGTCGTATATGGCTTTAAGCAATAGCATAACGGTTGTTATGCGTTGTTGCCCGTCAATGACAGAATATTCGCTCCAAGTTGGATTAGAATCAGACGTAACATAAACAATTGTACCCACAAAATGACTCAAACTTCCATCTGCGATTTTTTCGATGTCGCTAAACATCTTAGAGCATTCGGGTTCTTTCCATTCGTAGTTGCGTTGGTAAACAGGGATTGTAAATGTACGTTTACCGGCGGTTATAAATTCGCGGAAATTTATGTTATCTGCTTTCATTTTTTTCACAACCCCTTATTTTCGTGGATACCGATTGACTCGGATACCACCATTCTACCTACGACCGAAATCCCTTGCAAATCAAGCATTCCTTCTTTAAAAACAGCCCTGTAAATTTTTGTTCACTCACAGGGCTATTTTTGACGTGCCGGAAACCCAGTAAACATGCACCCTCAACCTTTACGTCGAGGAAACTCCTTTATGGAGCTGAGGGGAATTGAACCCCTGTCCGAAGGCTCATTGATAAGGACTTCTTCCATCATAGTCGGTTTATTTTATTACGGGGCGATCCCCGTGCGTTCCCCTATCCTATCGCGAACCAACACGCGAGAGGGTCGGGTAGCTTTTTAATCTTTTACCGCTTCAAAGCTACGGGCGGAAAAGTTCCTCGCATAATCGATGCCGACTGCCCGGTATGCGAGTCTCCCGGAGCCGACAGGGGCTTATTCTCTAAGCCGCCATAGCTAAGCCGCGATTGGCATAGCTGTAATTGTTGTTTGCATTTAAATTTTAGGGTGGCAGTTTTTTCGCAGTTACCGCTGCGGATGGCTATCCCTATTTTCAAAACCCCCGTCGAAACCATTGCAGCCCCGGGTTTTTTGCATCGACAAAACCGTTTCCGGCAATGCCGAGCTCTTTTAAACTTACGAAACCGTTTCCGGCTTCGAGACGTAACGTCGCCCACCGCCACACCTCCACGGTGCTCATTGCACGCTTGGCGTGCTTTTCAGTATACGCAACCTTGGTGGCGTTTTCAAGCTTAGCCCCGTGAGAAGTCCTGTCATAACCCAGAAAACGAGCATCACACGCGGATAAAACCAAACATATTCACCCACTCCAAGCGCGACAAAAACGGCAAGCGAGGCAATTCCGGCAGCGAGATAAACTTTATTTTCCGGCTCAACCTCGGAGGCGTGCGCGGCAATTCCGCGCTTGAAAAGCCCGAAAAGATATGCAAAAAACGCCAACAACGCGCCGATTCCGCTATGGGTTATTATATCCAAAAACATGTTGTGTGAATGCATGGCGCGTTCGGCAAGCGGATGGGCGTAACTGCGGTAGATTCGAATGAACGCCGCCGGCCCCATGCCGATGCCCTGCACCCAAAAATCCTCAAGCATCCGCCCAACGCCGCCCCAAATCAAGAAACGGTACTGGCTCGAGGAATCTTGCCCGAGCGTGAAAAGCCGCTCAATTATTCCGGCGGGGATAATCGGCAATGAAATAACCATCGCCAAAAGCGCGATAGGCACAAGTCGCGGCGCGGTCAGCAAAATAAACACGGCAATGCCCATCGCAAATGCAACATATCCGCCGCGAGAATACGTCATCGCAAACGCGCCGAGTACCGCAAAAATCACGCACAGCAAAATTATCCGCTTCGAATCATTTTTCACACAAATCGCCGCCGCGATTACAAACGGCAGAAGCATCGCCCACGCCTGCGCATCATTGTTTGGGTTTCCGAGGGTGGCATAAAGCCGCGACATCCCGGGGTTTGTTTGCAGGTCGGTTAAATCCGTGCGAATTTCGATGCCCATCGCAAACTGATAAAACCCGAAAATCGCCGCAAAAACAAGCGCGACCGCCGCCAACGAAAAAAACAGTCGCATGTCCGACTTCTTTATAATCAACGACACCAGCACCGAATGCACGGTACACGCGAAGAAAATTACAAAAACGCGCACGCTGTCCATCCCGCCATAGCCGTGCAACATGCTAAACGCGCAGAAAAAAACAAACAGAACAAGCGCGGGAGAAATTGAAATTTTCGGCGATTTTTCGCCGTCCGCAAGCAGTTTTATGAAATATGAAGCCGCAAAAAAAGCCGCCGAAATAAACAGCAGCCAATTGTTCCACATATGACTCGGCACCATTAACGAGCCGACGATAAAAAGCATGTACGCGGTTTTCAGATTTATAAATGAAAGAACGGTAACGGGAGGCGCGTTTCGTATATCGTAGTCTTCGTCATCCCCGAAAAACCAATCAAGCGCCTTGCCCGGCACACATTGCGCTACGGTTTTGTTTAGCAAATTATTCGGATTTCCCAGCGCGCTTTTGCACGCGAGAAAAATTTTGCGGTTCATGCTGTTTTCGTTTGCCTCGGCGAGCCGCGTGAAAACCCACATCGCGGCGGAATACATCCCGCCGCAAATAAATGAAATCGCACGCATGATAAGCGAGCCACCCCAATAATCGCGCTCGGTGTGCAAAAATCCGCTTATAACAGCACTGCCCTGCGCGGCATTTCCCACCGCGCTCAAGCCGCGAAAAATCAGGCTATGCTCAAAAAAAACATTCAGCCACAGCAAAAATGCGTGAATTTTTTGCAATACAACGCTTTGCGTACCCATCAGATTTTCTCGAGCCCTGAAACGCGCACAAAAATATGCGCGCCACCTGCACGAACCGCCAAACTATGCCCAACCCCGTAGCGATTTCCCGCAACCAAAAAGCCGTGTTCGCTCGACACTGCTTCGATTCGTGCGGTAATCGTTACGGAATTAAAGCCGGGTTTGTCGCTTTGCACGGTGTTTCCCTCGTGGTCGGCGTTCCATATTATTGCGGGCTGAATATCATAGCTTTCCAATGTGCCTAAAAAAACGCCCCGCGAGTGGTCGAAAACATTTACGCCCGCGTTTCCGCGCAATGCATCCGCCGTAAATCCTTCGACTTCCTCCGCGAAAAACGAAACGTAAAACATGTGCGTGTCCGTCGGCGCAATTATGCTTCCCCCTGCGCGAACCTGATGTATCGCGAAGCCGACCGCGCCGATTATGGCGATTATTATAAACAAGTCGATGATGTTAATTTTTCCGAAAAGTTTTGCGTCTCTAATCATGTTAATCCTCCGCTATTTCCATTATTTCCGAAATATGCAACATCGTTTTCGCAGACCCCGCCCAGATAATCACCTCGGAGCCGACGGCGTAAATATTACCGCCCAAAACAACCGCGCCGTCGGACAGCCGTCCGTTTACACGCGATGTGATGTATACCGATGAATGCCCCGGCATGTGTGACACGGTTTCGATGCCGTGTACATTGGGCATAACGCTTATGCTGTCGCCGCGCACTACTTCTACTACATTGCCCAGAAACACACCGTTTGCGTCGTCAATTACGGGCAATCCGCGCTCAGCGGCCTCTTCGGCGGCATCGACGGTAAAATCGTGCAAAACGGGGTTGAAAAACGTGATCAATACATATTGTTCCGCGCCTACAATCGGTCGCCCGCCCCCTACGTTGAAATATACAACCGCTATAACTGCCGCAATTATTATAACTGCGAACAAATCTATGAGGCTTACTTTTCCGAACAGTCGGCCTTTTTTGTCCAGCATTTTGACCTCCTTTTTGGTTTCGGGGTTGATTTCTCGGGGCTAAGTTCTCGGGGACGCTGCCCCCGAACCCTCTCGCGCAAAGAACGCGCTGACCGGGCGGCCGGGTCGGCCCCCGCAAGGGGTCACAGACC
>WRHA01000170.1 GCA_009783395.1 Defluviitaleaceae bacterium | reverse complement strand
AAAAAGACTTTGACGAGTGATGAGGAGGTAGCTGTTAGAATTGTTGATTGTGTTTGTGCTATTTTGTTGCGGCATCGGGATGAGAAGTTTGCTTCCGAGAGACGGCGGCGTGCTAAGGCGGTTCGTGCAATTATTAATTCGCTTTCGTTTTCGGAGCTGGAGGCTATGTCGCATGTTTTAACGTCACTTGGTTCGCCCGGTGGGGGTGAGGGCGTTTTTGAGGGGGTTTTGGTTGCGGGGCAAATTGCCGACGGCCTTGGTTTGGCGCGTTCTGTTGTTACCAGTGCGCTGCGGAAGCTTGAGGGTGCTAATTTGATTGAAACGCGTTCGCTCGGCATGAAGGGGACTTACATACGGGTTAAGGATGCTTTGCTTGTTGAAGAGCTTGCGAAGTTGTAGCGGTGAAAAAGGCATTGGTTTTTTGCGGCGGCGGCGGCAAGGGTGCGTTTCAAATCGGGGCGTGGAAGGCTTTAAGGGAGAAACGCGTGGATGCGGATTTTCATGCCGTTTCGGGGGTGTCGGTGGGGGCATTAAATGCCGTTTTATTCGCGCTCGGGGACTATGAACAGGCCGAAAAAATTTGGCATGGCATTACATACAAAAAAATTCTGTCACCAAATCCAAACAGGGCAACCGGTTTGTTTTCTCAAGCGGGATTGCGAGAAATTCTTTTGGAGGCAGATTTGTCTCGGCTTGCCGATGCAAAAATTGAGGTTTTTGTGACGACGTATAATGGGCATAAAAAAAGAAACGAGTATCATAAAATCAACGATATGGTCGTTGAGGACATGATATCCGTTTTGTTGGCGTCGTCTGCGATGCCGGTTATTAACGAGCAAGTTGAAATCGGCGGACATAATCACCTCGATGGAGGCTTCGTGCGTTCCGGAAATGTCCCAATCGAGCCGCTGTATGAAAATGGATATACAGACATATGGATTGTATCGCTGGAGAGCAATTTTAATATCTATAACATTACAAATTCCGTCGGCTTTAGGCGACCGTCTAAACGGATTGACATTAAGCATTGGTATCCCGATTGCAAATTCGAAATAATTCAGCCCTTGTGGGATTTGGGATGGTTTATCAGAGGGACGCTCAATTTTTCCGAAAAAGGGATCAGAAACAAAATGGCGGCGGGTTATGTCGATACAATTAAGATACTCGAAAATGAGGTGTATTGTATGCGAAACAAGCGCAACATTAATCTTGCCATAAAAATGAAAATGGAAGCATTGTTTAAAAATCAGCGCGAGCTTGATGATTTTATTAATTTCTCCGATTTCGACAAAGTAAATTCGGAAATACATACTTTTGGCGGAAAAGTGTTTTGGAATAACATTGTCGAGCTTTTCGGATGGAAAGTGCAACAACGCGGCATAATTTTTCCGTCGCGCCATTACAGGATTCTCGACCATAACAATGTGCGAAAGGCATGGACAACCGACCCCGAAGAGCTGTTGCGTGCATTTGAAATATATGAAGCGGGAGGCTCTGCGGGCGACCTCTGAAAACCCAATCCGGCAATGGCGGACAGTTCCTAAGTAAAATTCTGCTCAAGTTATTACCCGAGTGCGTGTTTCTTGATGGCGATTGGTGTTGGTGTGCCGACCCTTTTATTGTTAACGAAGAAACCAAAAACATGGTAGACCGGAATATGAGTTTTTTGTTAAACAATTTTCTATCCTGTTCGGCTTATAAAAATGTAATATTCTGTTGGGTTATGGACGATGAAAGCCTTATAGACCGAGTACATTCATGGGTAAAAGGCAATGATTTTACATTGCATAAGTTTTCACTTGTTTGTTCCGAAAACGCGCTGAAAAAAAGGCTAAAAAGTGATATTGCCAATGGTGTGCGAAAAGATGACATAGTGGAGCGGTCATTGGCGACCCAACAATTTTTGGAAACAATTTTCAAATTGGCTTCCGCAGAGTAAGAAGAATTTACTCTTAGCGTGCTTGGTGTGCTGTTAAAATTTTTCTCTTGACAACTTCATTGCTCGTGGTATTATTTGCTTCGAGCAATTACAATTTAATACGACATCAAGAGAGGTGGAGGGAACAGGGCCCTGCGAAACCCGGCAACCGGCATAAAGCGCGGTGCTAATTCCCCCGGAAGCTTCCGGAAGATGTTAAAAAATCAAGCCCTGTGAGGGGCTTTTTTAATTCTAACCCGAAAAAAACACAGAGGAGTGATCACATGTATTTATTCACATCGGAATCAGTAACTGAGGGGCATCCCGACAAAATGTGCGACCAAATCTCGGACGCGGTGCTTGATTCGATTTTGGACAAAGATCCCGAGGCTCGCGTTGCTTGCGAGGTAACGACGACAACAGGCATGGTGCTTGTTGCCGGCGAAATTACAACGAGTTGTTTTGCCGACATCGAAAAAATCACCCGCGACACCATTCGCGAAATCGGCTACACCGGCACGGACATGGGCTTCGACGCGGACGGTTGTGCCGTGCTTGTTACGCTTAGCGGGCAATCCCCCGACATCGCAATGGGCGTGGATTCCGCACTCGAAAGCCGCGAATCGGGCGATTCCGACACAGGCGCGGGCGACCAGGGCATGATGTTTGGCTATGCCTGCGACGAAACGCCGGAGCTTATGCCCCTGCCGATTTCCCTTGCGCACGGGCTTGCGAGAAAGCTCGCCGAGGTTCGCAAAAACGGAAGCATTTCCTATCTTCGTCCCGACGGCAAGGCGCAGGTGACGGTTGCATATGATGAAAATAAAAAACCTGTAGGTGTTACCGCCGTTGTTCTTTCGACCCAACATTCCGAGGACGCGACAAACGAGCGCATCCGCGAGGATATGATGGAAAAAGTAATCCGCGCAGTTATCCCCGCGCATTTTCTCACCGACGAAACAAAATATTATATTAACCCAACGGGACGATTTGTAATCGGCGGCCCTGTAGGCGACACAGGATTAACCGGCCGCAAGATTATCGTCGACACCTATGGCGGATATGCGGCTCACGGCGGCGGCGCGTTTTCGGGCAAAGACCCCACAAAGGTTGACCGCTCGGCGGCATATATGGCGCGTTATATCGCGAAAAACATCGTTGCCGCAAAACTCGCGTCCCATTGCGAAATTGAGCTGGCATATGCCATTGGCGTCGCACGTCCCGTCTCGGTTTATGTAAACACAAAGGGTACGGGTTGCGTTGCAGATGCAAAAATTTCTGAGGCGGTAAACAAAATTTTCGATTTGCGACCCGCCGCAATAATCGATTATTTCAAACTATGCCGCCCGATTTACAAGCAAACCGCGGCTTATGGTCATTTCGGCAGAACGGACGTCGATTTGCCGTGGGAAAAAACCGATCGGATCGACGAATTAAAAAAGGCTTTAGCATAAAATTAAAATGAAGGGAGCATATTATAATGAAGAAACTGGGGATTTTAGGAGCGGCCGGAATGGTCGGAAGCACGATGTTAAAGGTTTTGGCGGAGCGCGATTTGGATGTTTCATTGTATTTGTTCGATGTGGGCGACGCTGTTGGAAAAACGGTGGTATTTAAGGGCAAAACCGTTGTCATCGAAGAATCGCGTGAGGATATTTTTGACAGGGGGCTTGACATTTGCCTGTTCGCCGTCGATAGCCCGATCAGCAAAAAATACGCACCGCTTGCGGCGGCGAAGGGTTGCGTCGTTGTCGACAACAGCTCGCAATGGCGTATGGAATCGCACGTGCCGCTGGTTGTGCCGGAGGTAAACGGCGACGATATTTTTTCAAACAAAGGCATTGTTGCAAGCCCGAACTGCTCGACGATTCAGGCCTGCGTTGCGATTGCACCGCTTCATCGCGCCTTTGGCATAAAGCGCGTAATTTACTCGACGTATCAGTCCGTTTCCGGCGCGGGAGTGGCGGGCATCGCCGACCTTGCGCGAACCGTGGCGGGCGACGCGCCGCAATGTTTTCCGTATCCGATCGGCGGCAATGTTATTCCGCGCATCGATGTTGTCGGCGAC
>WRHA01000169.1 GCA_009783395.1 Defluviitaleaceae bacterium | reverse complement strand
GTTGTCGGTTAGCGCGCCGTAGTCTGTGACTTGCAGAAGTACATTTAGTATGTCGGCGTGCGCTTTTTCGATTTCATCCAAGAGAAGAACGCAGTGTGGGTTTTTGCGGATTGCGTCGGTGAGAAGGCCGCCTTCTTCGTAGCCGACATATCCCGGCGGTGAGCCGATTAACCGCGCAACTGCGTGCTTTTCCTGATACTCGCTCATGTCAAAGCGAGCCAAGTGGATGCCTAAAATTTCGGCGAGCTGTTTTGTTACTTCGGTTTTGCCGACACCTGTAGGGCCGACGAAAAGCAGTGATGCAACGGGACGATCGGGTTCGTTTAGTCCCGCTCGGGCAGAATGAATCGCGTGCGCGATTGTTTCGACAGCTTCTTCCTGACCGAAAACGCGTGCGCATAAATTTTCGCGCAGATTTTTAAGTGCAACGGATTCGTTTGCGGCGACGGATTTTTCGGGAATTTTTGCAGTGCGGGCAACCACTCGTTCGATTGCGGATTCGGTTACATCGGCGATCTTTATTTTACTCTCAAGCCGCGCCAAAACCCCCGCTTCGTCCATGGTATCAATGGCTTTGTCGGGCAGAAATCTATCGTTCATGTGCTTCGAGCTCAGCGCGACGATTTTTTCCAAAATATCATCCGAATATTTAACATGGTGAAATGCCTCATAATGCTCACGAAGCCCCTGCAAAATTTTCAGGCATTCCGCCTCGCTTGGCTCGTGTACGTCGATTTTTGCAAAACGCCGTGCAAGTGCGCGGTCTTTTTCAAAGTGCTTTTTGTAATCCTCAAACGTCGTCGAGCCGATAAATCGAATCTCACCACGTGAAAGGTATGGTTTTATTATGCTTGTGGCGTCCATACTTCCGCCGGACACCGCGCCGGTTCCGACAACGGTATGAATTTCGTCGATGTAAAGAATAGGTTTCTCAAGCTGTGCAACGGCTTCGAGAAGCTTAACAAGCCGCTCCTCAAAATCGCCGCGATACCGTGTGCCGGCAACAAGCGCGCCCATATCCACGCGAAAGATCTTCACATTTTTAAGCTGCTCGGGAACGTCGCCGGAGGCAATTCTTTGCGCAAGACCTTCGGCAATTGCGGTTTTTCCGACGCCGGGGTCGCCGACATGCACAGGATTATTCTTTAATCGACGGCACAAAACATGCGCGGTTCTCTCAAGAATATCCTCGCGACCAACAAGCGGATCCAGCTTGCCCTCTCGCGCCGCCGCAACCAAATCAAGAGTGTATGCGGCAAGGTTTTTATCAATTTTTTCGTCGCTTACCGATTCTTGCACCTCTTGAGCGGATTTTTTCGAAAAAACCTGCTTATCTACGCCATTTTTGGAAAGAATATACTGTGCATATGATTCTCGCAGTGTAAAAATCGCAAGCAAAAAGTCCGGCACTGTAGTTTGGTTTTGCCCTGCATTTCGGGCGTTTATCGCGGCAAGCTCAAGCATTTGGTTAAATGCAAAGCTCTCCATTGGCGACGCGGTAATTTTTCGCGGCAACTGCTCCTCGAAAAAGTGAGTAAGTTCAGACGTAATTTTCTCCAAATCGCCGCCTCCGCGCCGAATAAGCTCTTTAACAGTGTCGAACATTAACGCGCTGTACAAAAAATGCTCGGGCATAATGTATTCGTGCCCGTGCAAGCGCGCCTCGTTTACCGCGACGACATAGACCTGGCTTACCAAGTTATCGAGTTTCATTTTATGTGTCCACCTCGACTAAGACTTCCGTTCATACCAAAACCTCCCGAATTGTTAGTTTAAGCGGAAAACCGCGCTCGGATGCGCGTAAATCCGCCTGTGATTTTTTCGTAACCGCGATGTCAAAAACATAAACGCCCGCAACACCATGACCAAGCTGATGAACTTCCATCATCAAGGCCGCGGCGGCGGGCGGTGATTTATGAAAAATTTGCGTGAGAATTTCCGTAACAAAATCCATCGTCGTAACATGGTCGTTATGAATAATAACTTCGTACATGCTTGGCGTACGCAGTTTTACGTCGTTTTCCAATAATTCGCAAGGGTTCATGCCAAAGACTCCCCGATATTTTTTTTAATCGGTGCGGGTAGTGTGGCTACCCGCACCGATTCCGCAATTTGATTTTACAATAATACTTCTGATACAATCAAGTAAATAAATTTTTCTCCGAAAGCGGGCGAAATTGTGAAATATACGGACTACATTTCCATACTGCACAGCCTTTTTGAAAGAACATTTGTCGCGGCGTATCGCGATTCAAACAAGACTAAGCGGCGTAAAATTTTGCCGTATTTACATGCGATTCATCGCCGCTGGTACTATTCGACGCTTGTGGAGCACACGCCATTTTCTCCCGCGAATTTATCGGAGTGTATCGCCGACTATTTTAAAGAAAACCAAGACCAATACATTGTGCCGATTTTGCGCTCACAGGCAAAGTTCAGCGGCGTGGATTTTACCGTTGTTTCATACTCGGCTGAAAAGCACCCCGTTGTCAAAGATATTAGGGATTTGATAGATTATTGCACGCCGCATATTGACTTGCATGAAAGCGGCTGTTTAACCGACGAGCAAGCCGTGGAAGCGGCGGCGTTGTTGAGTATCAACGACCCGCATTACGCTTCTTTTTTATTGGAGCTTGCGGTTTGGATGAAATTGTTTAAAAACATGCCATCGCTGTACGTTCAGCGGATGCAGCCGTCAAAAAAAAGTGTGGAGATTTTGGCGCAACCCGATGAGGAATTACTGCGCGAAATCGTTGACGCCGCCATTAAAATGGCATCATTTGGCCTGCAAAATTCCGTCCCGTTGCCCGAGCATATTTTTTCGGAGGGATTTGTGCGCTCGCTTCTGTCAAGCCCGATTGAAACGGACGAAATTTTCGAGCGTGTATTTGAAGTAATGGGTTACGACCTCGATGATTTGCTCGAAATCGGCAACATGCCGCTTCCCGAAGGTATGACGCCCGAGCATTTGGGCATTGATATGGAGCTTCTTTCCGGCACGTTTATTATGGGCATTGTGATGGATCGATATTTCTTCACGCCGTTTGGGCATTTTTTGCGACTCATTCGACCGCTTTACGCACTCCCGTTCGCATTTAGCGAAGAGGTGCAGGACTATATACATGTTTGCGACGACCCCGAAGAAGCGTTTATCGCATTTTTCGCGCCGTGCAGCAGCTATACATTAACCGACCTCGGCCTGAAAATCCTTAATATAAAGCCCACGCCGGAAAATTATTTTAACGCCGCCGAGTTGCAATTCGAAAACATGAAGGATGCGATTTTCGCAAGTGAGGACGCGCTGGCAAAATTCGTTGATATGGCTACATTTCTTTCGCCGCTCGCTCTTTCCGGCGGTTTGCCGGGAAAGGTTTACACGTTTCGCGTGCGCCTCGAAAGCGACTCGTCGATTTGGCTTCACATGCAGGTTCCCGACACATTTTCTCTCGAGCATTTATATGATGAAATCGCAGAGTATTTTAATTTGAAACATAATGGCGAGTTCAGCTTTTTTCACGATAAAACAGAAAACCGTTTTGCGGAATACCCATCCGCAAAGCGCGTAGCCAAAACGAAAACCCCAAAACCTCCCGCCGAAGAATGTATGCTTTCGGAATTGGATTTCGAACATATGAAACACATGATTTTGGCCGCATACGGACAGGCATCCCTTTTTTCACAGGAAGACCCGGTTATACGATTTAATCTGGAGCGCATGAACGAAAAAGATCCCGATTACGGCGAAATGTATCCTAATGTTTCGCGTGTAAGCAAAAAAATGCAGAATTATTTGGGAGACGAAATTTAACATTTTATTGACATTTTTTAAGAAAATGTTACTATAATGTTACAAGTCTGGGAAAAGCACGCCAAGCACGCCAAGCACGCCAAGCGTGCAATGGGCGCCGTGGACATTTGGTGGTGGGCGAAGGTTACGTCTCGAAGCCGGATACGGTTTCCGTCTTGAAGGTGCGG
>WRHA01000168.1 GCA_009783395.1 Defluviitaleaceae bacterium | reverse complement strand
GCATCGCGCAAAAACTTCGGCGTAATTCGATTCCGTACATGCGCCCAAGCCCATTACAACATCGCCCAGTTCCAGCTCCATATTAATCGACCCTGCCGAGCCCACGCGAATGATATTTTCGACCTTGTAGAAATTAAACAGCTCATATGAATAAATTCCCATTGACGGACAGCCCATGCCGCTCCCCATTACAGAAACGGGCGTCCCGTTGTACGTACCGGTATAGGCGAGCATTCCTCGCACGGCATTCACCTTTTTCGGCATCTCTAAAAAATTTTCTGCGATAAATTTTGCTCGAAGGGGATCACCCGGCATTAAAACGGTTTTTGCATACGCGTTCTCCTTCGCATTGATGTGAGGTGTTGGAATTGTCATTTTAGAGCCTCCTTTCGAGACGGTTTTTAGAGTTCGCTACAATATAGTATAATCTGTAAAAAAATGTAGGTCAACGAAGGGAGCGTACCAAATGAAAATTTTATTGCTGTGCGACGATTTTTACCACCCGGGTGATGTGCCACGCGACGGACTTGAGCCGATCGCGGCAAAGCTGGGGGCAGAAATGGACGTGGTTTTCGACGGGAAAGAGTTTGATGCATCCACACTCACCCGGTATGACGCCGTTGTACTGAGCAAGTGCGACCATGTCAGACGGGGGGACAAACGCCCGTGGAAAACGCCTGCGGTTCAATGCGCATTTGTGCAATATGTACAAAACGGCGGAGGCCTCGTGGTTACACACAGCGGAACCGTAGCGGACGGAGGCTCAGACACGTCGGTTTTGGACATGCTTATAGGATGTAGGTTCGCGTTTCACCCAAACAACTGCCCCGTCACTCACGCTGTTATAAAGCCGCACCCGGTAACGAGCGGAGTCGGAATGTTTTGCGAAGTCGACGAGCATTATCAAATCGAAATTCTCCAAAGCGACATAGACATCCTTGCCGCATCGTATTCCGAGGCGCAGGGCGATCCGTCGAAATACGAGAAGGAACCCTATTTTAACGCACCCGCGTGCATCGCGCCTTGCGCATATGTTCGCACACAAAACAAGGGACGCATTTGCGTGCTGACCCCGGGGCATGTGCTTGAGGTATGGCGCAATCCGGATTTTGCACAAATGCTTGAAAATGCGATACGGTGGTGCGCCGCAGCTAAGTAGGCGACCGGTTAAAAAAAAACGCACGGGCGAAATCGTCCGTGCGTTTTTTATCGCCTGGGAAACTGCATCCGGCTTCGAGACGAACATTTCGCTCCCCACCACATGTCCACGGTGTCCAAACTAAAAATATTCCAAATCTTGCAAATTTCGCACATTGATTTTCGACAGAGTACGTGTTATATTTTGTTTTCATGAGGGGATGATGTAGATGAAAAATCTCAAAATCAGAAGCAAAATTATTCTGCCGACCGGATTGTTGGTGGTGGTGCTTTTGGCCGTTACATTAATATTTACAATTGTGCAGTACAATAACTTTATGGAAGACCTTGTTCATCAGCGCATGGACAGCGCGGCAAATTCGATGCGCGACTTTACAGAAGATATACGCCGCCAGGTAGTCGACGTTGGTTTGCAAGTCAGTTACGACCAACGCTTTATCGACGCTGTACTTACTGCAAATACACAAGAAATCCTGCGTGTGGGCAACGAAGTAGCCGCACGTTACGGTGTTACATACATTACCGTGGCAGGAACGGATGCTATAGTCTTGGCGCGTACAGACGAACCGCACCGCTACGGCGACGAGGTTGCAACCGCCAGTTTATTGGAGGCACTGGAAGGCATCGTAAGCGTGGCATATTCGCCTGTTGGCGTGCGCCAAATTCCTATCCGCGCAAGTGTCCCCCTGTTCCATGAAGGTGAAATCATTGGCATGGCGGTGGTTGGTTACGCGCTGGACACACCTAAAGCAGTGGAAGCATTGCGCGTTCGCCACGATGCCGAATTTACCATTTTCCGCGAAACCGACGGTCGGCATTACAGAATTTCAAGCACCCTGATCGACGGGCATGGAAACAGCGTGGTTGGCACATATATGACAGACTCCGAACTGCTTAATACCGTTTTCCAACAGCGTCAAGAATGGGTTGGCAATGTATCGCTGTTCGGCAACGATTATATCGCAACGTACATTCCTTTTTATGACCCCTACGGCGGCGTTTTGGGCGTTGTTTTCATGGCGTTCTCCATGGATGAAATCGTGGCACAGCGCGCAACCGTTATTATAATGGTACTGTTAATCAGCACCATTGGCCTGGCGATCGCGCTTGCTGTGTTGTTCCTGATTTCGGGCAGCATCGTGCGCCCGATAAGAAAACTTGTCGATCTTGTTTCAAATGTTTCTCAGGGCAAGCTGAACGTGAATGTCGATAAAAATAATCTTTCAACCGACGAAGTTGGCGGCTTAACCCGAGATGTTTACAGCCTTGTTGATGTAATCCGAGAGATGGTTAATGATTTAACCAAGGCGCACAGCGAATACATGGTTGCCGGCAATGTGTATTATGAAATTGATAATCCCATTTACCAAAATTCTTTCGAGGAAGCCATCGGGCTTGTCAACAAGCTGCTCTCGCAAAACACAAGAGACATCATGAGCATGACTTCACAATTGAGCAATGTAAGCAACGGAGATTTTAGTATAGAAATGAATCTTGATGACTGGCCGGGCGATTGGGCGGTTATACCTCAGTCGCTTACAAGCCTTTCGGAAAATTTGAACGCAGTAAGCTCTGAAATCGGCGCAATGATTGATGCGGCGGCCGTTAAAGGGGAGCTAAACTTCCGAATAGATTGTGACAAGTATGATGGCGATTGGCGCAAAATCATGACCGGTCTTAATGATATTGCGATTGCCGTCGATGAGCCGCTTGCCGTCATTGCAATCTGCTTGGATGAGATGAAGGCGGGCAACTTTGAACTGGACGACATAGACAGCAAAATAACCAGGGCAGGTTATGATTCAGCCTCAGAAAATCACAAGGGCGTGTTTAGGGACATTCTAAACAATGTGGATTCGACGGTTTCTGTTATCTATACCTACATTCGCGAAATTTCCGAAACCTTGGCAGAAATTTCAAACGGTAACTTGACCGCAAAAATTTCTCGCGATTATGTAGGAGATTTTGTTGCAATAAAAGAATCCCTCAATAATATTTCCGAAACGCTTAACAAAACCATGTCGGAAATTAACTCTGCATCGGAACAAGTATTGTCCGGCGCGAAACAAATTTCCTCAAGCGCGATGGACTTGGCAAACGGCGCAAGCACACAAGCAAGCTCGGTCGAAGAACTCAACGCTTCTGTTGATTTGATTAACCAACAAACCCAATCCAACGCGCTAAACGCAATCAAAGCAAACGAACTTTCCAACACATCGACGTCAAACGCCCGCGAAGGCAACGAGGCCATGCAAGAAACCCTCAGCGCGATGAACCAAATTAAAGAAGCGTCCAACAATATTTCAAAAATTATTCGCACAATTCAAGACATTGCGTTCCAAACAAATTTGCTCGCGCTTAATGCGGCCGTTGAGGCCGCCCGCGCAGGAGAACACGGAAAGGGCTTTGCCGTTGTTGCCGAAGAAGTACGCTCCCTCGCGGCGCGTTCGCAAGAGGCCGCCAGCGAAACAACAACGCTTATCGGCACATCCATTAACACAGTGGATTCCGGCGCGGAAATTGCCCGCTCTACAGCCGAAACCCTCGACACAATCGTGGAAAATGCAAACAAGGTATTGGACGTAGTAAGCGCGATTTCAACAGCTTCGCATGAGCAAGCTGAAGCAATTTCTCAGGTTGTTCAAGGCTTGCAACAAATTTCGCAAGTTGTTCAATCAAACTCCGCCGTAAGCGAAGAAACCGCCGCCGCGTCGGAAGAACTAAACTCGCAAGCCGAGCTGTTGCAACAGCTCGTCGGCTATTTCAAAATTTAGCGCGCCAAGCGCGCATTGGGAACCGTGGACATGTGGAG
>WRHA01000167.1 GCA_009783395.1 Defluviitaleaceae bacterium | reverse complement strand
TTGAAAATAGTTGGGCGCGCCCCGATACGTTACCGCCATACTATATTTACTTAAAAATGGCGTACCACCTCAGCCGTGAAGCCCGCGCCGGGCTTGCTGAATACAAGCTATCCCGCGAATTTGCAGAAGAACTTTTAGATTTCCAGCAAGCGGCGGTTAAAATTGCGACACATCATTTGCATAATCGTAATGGTGTAATGATTGGAGATGTCGTTGGTCTTGGCAAAACAATTACTGCAACCGCCGTTGCAAAAATTATGGAAGACGACCTCTATTACAATACGCTTATCACCTGCCCAAAAAATCTTGTTCCTATGTGGAAAAGCTATGTGCATAAATACAGGCTTTATGCCGAAGTCGTACCCCATAGTATGTTGACACGGGTGCTTCCGGATTTGAAGCGTTACAAATTAGTTGTTGTTGATGAAAGTCATAATTTCCGAAACAATCTAGGCGAAGCATACCGCGCTCTCAAAAACTACATCGCCGAAAACGAAAGTAAAGTTATTTTGCTTTCTGCTACGCCATACAACAAAACATACCTTGACCTCGCTAACCAATTAAAGCTCTTTTTAAGTGAGGATGATGACCTTGGAATACGTCCCGAACGCTATATAGAATCTTTGGGCGGTTTTTTGGAGTTTACAACAAAACATACAGACACTAATCCGAAGTCCATAAGTGCCTTTGAAAAAAGTGAACACGCCGATGACTGGCGCGATGTTATGAAGATGTATCTTGTGCGCCGCACACGCAGTTTCATTAAAAATAACTATGCCGAAACAGAGGTTGAAACAGGGCGTAAATATTTTAAATTTGCAAACGGAGACAAAGCCTTTTTCCCGGAACGAAAAGCAAAAAGCCTAACGTTCAACCTTAACGCCAACGACCCCGCAGACCAATACGCCATGCTATATGATGAATCAACCGTAACCACAATAAATAATTTGAATTTGCCGAGATATGGATTAAATGAATATCAAAACGAAAAACCCCCTGTCGCCCCAACAAAAGAGGAAATTCAAATAATAAACAACCTATCCCGTGCCGGCAAGCGGGTTATCGGCTTTTGTCGCACAAATTTATATAAACGGTTAGAAAGTAGCGGTTATGCGTTTCTCCTATCAGTGTCGCGCCATATTTTACGCAATTATATTTTCATTTATGCCATCGAGAATGGCTTAAAACTGCCTGTTGCAGGTTCGTCTGTTGATGTGGACATGGATGGCGAAGATGATGTAAATATCAACTTGGATTTTAGCCGCACTAAGGCGGATTATGTAGAAACGGCTGAAGAATATTATAAATCTTTTGAAATAAAATTACGCAAACGCTTCAACTGGATAAGAAGTGAATTGTTCGATGCAGAAAAATTACTTGACGAGTTGCGAAAAGACAGCGACCAACTTCTTGGCATTCTTGGTAATGTTAAGAAATGGATTGCGGAAACAGACCGAAAGCTAACGGCACTTCAAAAACTGATTGCAGAAAATCATGCAAAGGAAAAAATAATTGTATTCACGCAATTTGCCGACACCGTAGAATATATTGCTGAACAGTTAAATGATGCGGTTGGCGACAAAATGGCATTAGCTTTAGGCGGCAATGATGATGTCGTTGACATCGTAAATCGTTTTAGCCCTGTTAGCAATAATTGCAAAACAGAAAATAACGAACTTCGAGTGCTAATCACAACCGATGTTCTAAGTGAAGGGCAAAATTTACAGGATGCACATATAGTCGTAAATTTTGATTTGCCGTGGGCAATTGTACGGCTTATTCAACGTGCAGGGCGCGTTGACCGTATCGGGCAAAAATCTGAAGAAATTTTGTGCTATTCATTTCTGCCGGAAGAAGGAATTGAAAAAATTATCAAGCTCCGCGAAAAATTAACAACTCGAATAAAAGAAAACGCCGAAGTGGTCGGTTCTGATGAAATGTTTTTCGAGGGTGACACTGTAAATATTTCTGACCTGTATAGCGAAAAATCCGGCATACTTGACGAGGAAGAAGACAACGAAGTAGACCTTGCCAGTTACGCTTATCAAATATGGAAAAACGCAACCGATGCTCGCCCCGAACTGAAAGTCGAAATTGAGCGTATGCCCAATGTGGTTTTTAGCGCAAAGGAAACGGAAAGAAGTGATAGTGGTGCTATTGTGTATGTAAAAGCGGGCAACAATAATGATTCACTCGCATGGGTAAACGAAAGTGGCGAAATAGTTACGCAGTCGCAATATACGATTCTTAATGCCGCCGCTTGTGCATACGACACGCCCGCCGCCGAAAAGCTCGCCAATCACCATGAACTTGTCGGCATATGCGTAAATCAAATACAGTCAGAATCCGATTCTGTTACGGGTACACTTGGTCGCAAAAACAGCGTGAAATATCGCGTGTATCGCAGGCTGGAACGCTTTGCAGAAGAAAACGAAGGCACAATTCTTGTTCCGCCGGAATTATACCGCGCACTTGATGATATTTTCCAAAATCCGCTTAGGGAAACGGCAATTGATGTGCTTTCGCGCCAATTAAAATCGGGCATATCGGACGATGACCTCGCACATTTAGTTGATTCAATGTACAAAGAAGACCGTTTGTGTATTCCTCGCAGTGAAGATGATGTATACGACATTCCGCAAGTTATTTGCTCGATGGGGCTAATCGGAGGAAGCTAATGAACAACATCACAAAATTGCTTTTTGGCGATTACATCAAAGACTTTCGATTACAGGAGTTGTTCAATTATTTAGGATGGGACAACGACCGTACAAAAATATCGCCCCTAAAAATTGACGATGTTATTTATCAGCCCAAAATCCTTGCCGATAAAAACGGCTTTAAGATTGTGGAATGCTCCGCAGAAGCTATTCCGCTTTACTCGGTGCGTTCGCAAGTTTTAGGTGCGCTTCGTGTAAAATTCGCAGAAATCATGATTATTTTCACCGACATAAAAAAAACGCGCCAAGTTTGGATGTACGGTTACAAACTGGGAACGCAAAATAAAAAAACCGAGTGCGAGTATCATTCAGGGCAAGACCCGCAAGCATTATATGAACGCACGGCAGGACTTTTCTTTTCTCTTGACGAGGAAGATAACATTACCATTGTTGACGTAACTGCAAGGGTGCGCTCTAATTTTACACAAAATGCCGAGCGAGTAACAAAAAAATTCTATACCGAATTTAAGGCGCAACATACCGCATTGCTTGGATTTATTGACGGCATTACATCAAGCGTAGATAAAGACTGGTATGCGAGCATAATGCTCAATCGCCTTATGTTTTGTTATTTCATGCAAAGGCGCGGCTTTCTTAACCAAGACAAGGATTATTTACGCAGTAAACTGAATGAATCGAAGGAACGACTTGGCAAGGGTAAGTTTTATTCATTTTACCGCTCTTTTTTAATGACGCTGTTCCAAAAAGGCTTTGGCACTTTCAAACATACCATAGAGGTTGAGAAGATGATTGGAAAAATTCCATATCTCAACGGCGGGCTTTTTGATTTGCATGAAATTGAACAACAATACCCCGACATTGATATTTCCGACGAAGCGTTTGATAAAATTTTCAGCCTGTTTGACCGTTATGAGTGGCACTTGGACACGCGCGAATGTGCAAGCGGTAACGAAATTAGCCCCGATGTTCTTGGCTACATTTTTGAAAAATATATAAACGACCGCGCAAAAATGGGTGCGTATTATACACAAGAGGACATCACAGGCTATATCAGCCGTAGTACAATTTTGCCGTATTTATTAGAAGCAACGAAGAAGGCTTATCCCGTCCCCTTTGAAAAAGGCGGTAAAGTTTGGGAGCTTTTGCGAACAAGCGGCAGCCGCTATATTTTTGACAGCGTGAAGCGTGGCGCAGATGCCGTGTTGCCTGAAAATATCGCAGCAGGGTTGGACACAACAGCACCTAATCTCATTGAGAGGCGCAAAGATTGGAACA
>WRHA01000166.1 GCA_009783395.1 Defluviitaleaceae bacterium | reverse complement strand
CCCGCCGTTTCTGCCAAAAGGCGAAGCTCATTTAAATTTTCGTCGGCGTCGCCGTCTTTCTCGACGGCAATTAAAACTACGCGCTCTTTGCGCTCTGCTGTGTCATACAATTTTCTTCCCCGCTTTCTCTCAAAACTACGTATATCATCAAAATCGTGGGACCGATTATAATCCCCAAAATTCCAAAAACACGAAAGCCGATGTAAATTGCAACCAAAACCGCAAGCGGATGCGCACCCATTTGCACGCCGAGGATTTTTGGCTGCAAAATATGCCGCACCAGAATGATAGCCACATAAAGCACCAAAAGCCAAACCGCCTGCGTCACATTTCCCATTAAAAGGCTGACAATAATCCACGGCACCAAAATAAGGCCGGGGCCGATTGCCGGCAAAAAGTCCAAAAACGAAAAGAGTATCCCAAGCAAAAGCGCGTAAGGGCTACCCATAATAAACAACGCGGCAATGCAAATCGCACCGACAATCAGCATTAAAATGCCCTGCGCACGAAAATATCCGACAAGCGCACGCACAAGGCCGATTTTTGTTTGGCTGATTTGCCTAAACAGCCATTCGGGGCAGACATTTTTGAAAAACGCAAGGATTTTTGTACTGTCCGCCATAAAAAAATAGGCACTAACAAGGCCGAGAATTAAAATTAAAAAGTAATCGCCGATACTGCCTATTGTTCGCAATCCGGAGACACGTGCGGTATCACCGAAAAGAAAGGTGACCGCGGCAGGCACAATCTCTTCAACAGGCGGAACGTAAAGCCCGTATGGCAAACGCTCCGAAAACCGATCGATCCAAATATTCGCCTCATCAAGCCGCGCAGTAATTTCCTCGATATGTTGGGGCGCGGCTTCGGAAAAGGCACGGGCTTGCCGCGCAAGCGTTGAAATAAGCCACACACCGAGGCTCGCAAAGATTGCGATAAACAAAGCAAGGCATATCATCGACGACACCCACCGCTTAATCCGCATTTTATTAGAAAGCAAACGATTAAGCGGCTCCATAACAAGCGCGATAACAAGCCCCCAAAAAAACGGCGCGATGTATACAAAAAACACCGCGAACAACAAATAAAACCCCACAATCACAATCGCGAGAAACAATAGCCGATCGATTCTTTCCTTATGAATAACATAAAACTCTCGCATGAATTCTCCACTTTGTCATTTTTTCACAATGCATGACTGAAAAAACTTTTTTCGTATTACATATATTGCCAGAAAGTTCGCTTTCATCCTGTTAGGCTTGTACTCAAAGGAGGGAACAGTATGAAGGATTTTACATTGCCCGCCAATATTAAGCAAATTGGCAGTATTGGAGACGGCTTGCGTATTTACATGGAGGACTATGTTTGTACGTTTTTGCAGCAATACGCCGAAGGTGCGGGCTTCGAGGAGCGAATTGCGTTTTTGGTCGGGCGACAAATGGTTATCGACAGCCAGCAGTTTTTGTTTATCGACGGCGCGATTTACGGGCGGTATTCCGAAAAATTTGAAGGGCATTTGCGCTTCACGGAAAAAAGCGTCGAGTATGCCGAAGAAGTTATGGAAGAGCATTTTCCCGGGCTTGAAATTGTGGGATGGATGCAGTCACAGCCAAGCTACGGCACGTATCTTAACCAGCATTACGCCGCGTATCACCTAAGGCAGTTCCGCAAAGCGCATCAGGTTATGTTTGTCGTCGACCCGCTGGAGCGGTCAAACGCATTCTATTCCGCAAACCCCGTCGCGATGACCCCAACCGAGAGAATGGCAGAAATCCCGGGATATTTCATCTACTACGAAAAAAATAAAAACATGCACGAGTACATGCTTGTCAATAATTCGCAGGAATATACCGCAAAAATGCCGACGCTTGTTGAGCTTACACCGGTTGAATATGCGGGGGAACCCTCGCCCGTAACGGGATACGACGAGCTTTCAAACCCCGACGAGGAGAAATTCGAAGGGCGTTTCGCGCCCGGCGGACCTCGCCCGAAAGATGCCGCAGAGTACATCAAACAGCGCGAGAACGCTAAGGCGCAAAAACGCGGAAGCTCTATGGAGCAAAGGCGTGCGGTTAATATGCTTGCGGGGCTTTGTGCGGTGCTGTTCGTTGTATGCTTCATCATGGGCGTCGGCCTGATTCGCAACCAGGAACGCATCGACGGCCTTGAAGCACAGGCGCGTCAATTTACAACGGCACTGCGAAACCAGACCGCCTTCGATGTGGAGCATACTCCTGTTTTCGCGGAGGCTGAAATACCGGGATTGCACGAACCTGCGTCTTCCCAAGTAAACCCCGAACAACCCGACATCACGGTCGATTTGCCAAATGAGCCGACTGCGCCGAGCGCACCGAGCGCGCCAACGGAACCAACAACCCCAACGGAACCAAGCACGCCGGAGCCGTCGGAAGTGCATGAACCGTCGGAGCCGTCTCCGCCTCCGCCCGCGCCTCCTGTTGCAGAATATATAATCGACCCGTATGAAGAGGCCGCGATTATCGCGCCTATTCCCGAAACATACACGATCCAACCCGGCGACAGTCTGCTTGCGATAAGCCTGCGGTTCTTCGGCGACGCAAACATGGTGTATGCAATTTTAGAGCTTAACGGACTCGAAGACCCCGATATGATTATCGCAGGCAGAACAATAAGCCTGCCCCGAAGGTGAGATCATATATCGGTCTCCGGCGGCATCCGCTTAAAAATTCTGTAAAAAGGTGTATTTTATGAAGGATTTTACAACCGCGCTTGCGCATGAAATCAAAAACCCGGCGGCGGTCGCGCTTGCGCATGTAAATATGCTGCGGCTTGACGGCGAAGACGAGGATTTAACGCATCATCTAAACCACATCGAAAACGCCTTAACAAACATCTGCGACCTGGTGCGCGACATGCTTGCGGCCACACAGGATCGCAGCGAGCTTTACGACGTAGATTTGGGCAGAATCTTGGCGGATATTTTGGAAATATATCGCGCCGCGTGGCCGGATATTTCAATTAATTTTAACGAAAACGAGCTGCTTTTTTGCCTCGGACACGAAACCTCGCTTCGCATTATTTTTTCAAATTTAATAAAAAACGCCGTCGAGGCGTTGGAGGGAAGGGAAGGAGGTGTAATCGAAATTTTCGCTCGGGGCGGCGACGAAGGGCTTGTCGTAACCGTTAGTGACAACGGAAATATCGACCAAGCCCGCGAAAAGCCGCATGGAAACGGCCTCGGGCTTGCGATCTGCCGAAACCTCGCAAACGGCTTGGGCGCGGATTTTTGCGCCACACCGCTTGAAACAGGCGGCCTGGCCGTAACCGTAAAGCTTCGCACAGTTAGTCCCGCTTTTGCATAGTATGGAAAGGTATACAAGTTATTTTCGGACATTTACTAAGCTTTAAAAAGGAGGCTTTTCCCGTGCATTTAGGATTTTTGTGTGATTGCAGGTTTAGGTACGAAAACCGATTCGGCCCGTTTAATGAGCGAAATTCGGAGGAAGAATTTGACGAGTTCCGTTTCCGCCACCACCCCATGTTCTACCGTTTCCACCGCTATATCCCACGCCGCAGACTTTGGGGCGCGCTGGGCGTGCGTTGAACACGCCAATTATGTAAGAAATTTAAAAACCCCGTTCGGCTCATTTTTAGAATGAGCCGAGCGGGGTTTTTTGTCTCGCGCCCTAATTTCCGTCCCCTGTATATACGGCCACAGGGTCCTTGTTGTTTCTTGCCTGTGCAACCGACTTGCTCAAAATCTCCAGTGACTCTTGATAATTCAACACATTGCCGGGTATCCGGCTTATCCCAATGCGGAGTGACAGCGGAATCTCATGTTCCCCCGCTTTTACTGCAGTACCGTTTTTTGAAGTAATCCTCTTCGCCAAGGTTTGCGCATCTGCGGCGGATTCAAGAGTTGTTACAACGGCGAAT
>WRHA01000165.1 GCA_009783395.1 Defluviitaleaceae bacterium | reverse complement strand
AAAATACTCATGAAAATAAGCACGAGCCATGAAACCCCCGCGCCGAAAAAAATCCCGGCAACCAGCCCGCCAAGGCCGTTAAGTGTGTTTACAACGGGCAGCTTGCTTACGACATCCAACGCCGCACCAACCACCGACAGCACCAGAAACACAATAAAAAATACCGCAACAATCGCGATTGCATCGATTGCCAAATTCGTCAAAAAACTTGCGGGAATCTCCGTCACACCCGGCGGTAGCGCAATGGGAAGCTCTGCAGAATACTCCAAGCCATCAAGCCCGCCATGAACATGCTCGCGCAAAAAATCATACAGCGAGATTTCGCGCAAAAAACCGGCAACAACGGGACGCAGAATGTAGGCCAAAATAATCGCCGCAAAAAAAGAAACTAATCCGAACACAGTACGAATTAGCCCCCGATGCCAGCCCATTAAAGCGAAAACCGCAATAACCCCCAAAATCCCCAAATCAACAAAATTCATTTTTTTGACATTCGCTGAAGCGTTCAAGTTCCTTATGAAAGTTGGTCGCCCGCGTTCCCTTCTTCAAGTTTTAACATTCGCAGACGCGTCAAAGTTTCTTACGAACGTTAGCCGCCCGCGTTCCCTTCTTCAAGTCTCCGCTCCGTATCTCACGAATTTACAACAACCTTATTACGACCAAGCTCCCGCGCAAGATAAAGTGCCGCATCCGCACCGGAAATAAGCTTCTCCACGCTGTCATCCTCGGAGGGAATTATTGAGTTTACCCCGATGCTAACGGTTACTCCAACAGGTTCACCCGCGGCATTTTCCGTTGTGGCATCCGCAACAGCCATGCGAATCGCCTCCGCGGCTTTCTCGCAATTTTTCACATCCGACCCCAAAAGCATCACAGCAAACCCACCAAATGCCCAACTTGCAGCAAAATCACCCGGGCTTGGGCTTTTTATATTTTTAAGAACCCCCGCAATAGTTTCTATGCACTTGTCGCCGAAATTATACCCATGAATCGCAACAAGCGTTCTGAGTTTATCGACGCCAACCATTAACACGCCCAAGTGGCGACCCTCCGCCTCCGCACGTTGCCATTCCTCGCGCAAGCGTTTATCGAAATATTTGCGGTTAGGCAGTTTAGAAATCGCGTCAATCATGCCGAGTTCATTGATTTGTCGCATTTGCTCAATTATTTTGAGCTGTAAACGCGCCCGCAATTTTACGATCGCCGGATTATACGGCTTTGAAATATAGTCTGCCGCCCCAAGATTCAAGCCCTTTTCCTCATCTTGCGCCTGGTCAAGGCTTGTAATAAAAATAACGGGGATGTCCTTCGTTTCGCCAATTTCGCGAAGAGCGGTCAGAACCCCGTATCCATCCAGTTGCGGCATAACAACATCAAGCAAAATAATGTCCGGCCGCTCCGATTTGGCAATTTGAATCGCCTCAACGCCTCCGGAAGCAGACCGAACAATATATTCATCACTTAAAATTTGTACAAGATGCGCACGGCCGGTGTCGCTGTCATCAACGACCAGTGCCGTTTTCTTAGTGCGAATCATATAAGCTCCAGAAGCACCATAGGAGCGGCATCGCCTCGACGCAAGCCCATTTTAATCATACGGGTATAGCCGCCGGTTCGTCCGGAGTATTTCGGAGCCCATTTTTCAAACATCACATTTGCAAGGTCAATTTTTTTCGACTCACTGCGCATACGACGGTTGTTTGCAGGCGTTTGCGTCACAGGATAAAGCACGGAAAGGATTTTCCTGCGAGCAACAAGGCGCGAGGGCATATCCTTCTGAATGGTACGCTCAACCTCGTTGTACTCCGTAACCTTACGTCCGTTTTCAACGGTTTTGATACGCTTTCCGTCCTTGTCTTTTTGCGGAACTTTAACGGTAATGTTCTCCGTCGTAAAATTATCTTTTTCTTTTACGGCAAGGGTAATAAGCTTTTCCGCAATTTTGCGAACTTCCTTTGCACGCGTTTCCGTAGTGGTAATTTTGCCGTGATATATAAGTTGCGTGGCAAGTGCGCGAAGCATCGCCTTACGCTGGCTGGACGTGCGCCCCAGTTTCCTGTACCCTGGCATTTTCTACACTCCTTTAGCATTCGCGAACGGCTCATCGATTCCTTACAAAAAAGTCGCCCGCGTTACTCTATACTTATTCTTCAATGGCTTGAAGCGCGAGCCCCAAATCCGACATTTTTTTAAGCACTTCCTCAAGCGACTTTCGCCCAAGATTGCGCACTTTCATCATGTCCTCTTCCGTCTTGTTCGCCAAATCCTCTACAGTGTTAATTCCGGCGCGTTTAAGGCAATTGTAACTGCGAACCGAAAGGTCAAGCTCCTCAATAGCCATTTCGCGAAATCTGTCGCCACCCGACTCCTCACGCGGAATCATAATCTCCGTATCCTTTAAGGATTCGGAAAGGTCAACGAACAGATTAAAATGCTCCATAAGAATCCTCGAACCCAGGCAAACCGCATCCTTGGGATGAATCGTGCCATCCGTCCAAACCTCAAGCGTAAGTTTATCGTAGTCGGTAACGCTTCCAACACGCGTAGGCGCGACATGAAAGTTTACCTTGCGCACAGGTGTAAAAATCGAATCAATCGGAATTAATCCGATTGGCTGATCGGGTGCTTTGTTTTTGTCTGCACCAACATACCCCGCACCCTTGCGGATTGTCATTTCGATAAAAATTTTCGCGTCGGCATTACCCAGTGTGGCGATAACCAAATCCGGATTAAGCACTTCAATGTCCGCATCCAGCTTAATATCCCCGGCACGAACAACGCCCTCGCCGCTGGCTTCAATGCGCGCCGTTTTCGGGTCATTGTTATCGCTAACGTCGCGAAGCGCGAGGTTTTTGAGGTTCAAGATAATTTCGGTAACGTCTTCCTTAACGCCCGGCAAATGGCTAAATTCGTGCAAAACGCCGTCTATACGAATATTGCTCACAGCCGCGCCGGGAAGGCTCGACAAAAGGACTCTGCGAAGTGCGTTACCCAAAGTCGTTCCAAACCCGCGTTCCAGTTGGTCAACAACAAATTTAGCGTAGTCGTTACTCTTTAATTCCACGGTTTCAATGCGAGGTTTTTCAATTTCTAACATATACGCAAACCTCCTTCGTTTTTAACATGAAAACTTTTATGAAATGCAACACGAATGCTACTTCGAGTACAGCTCAACAATAAGCGTTTCGTGCAAATCGTAGGTGATGTGTTCGCGAAGCGGCTTCATCGTAACCGTACCACGCAAATTTTCAGCGTCGCCGGAAAGCCATTCAGGAATGCTGCGAGAACCCGTTACATCAAGCACGTCTTTAAATCGTTGCATCGACTTAGACTTATCACGAACCTGAATCACGTCTCCAACTTTAATTTGATACGAAGGAATGTTTACTTTTTTTCCGTTTACTGTAATCAAATTGTGTCGCACAATTTGACGCGCTTCCGTACGCGACCGCCCAAACCCCAAGCGATAAACCGCGTTATCCAAGCGCATTTCCAAAAGTCGCAACAAATTTTCGCCCGTTACACCCGGGGTGCGCCTGGCGACCTCGAAATATTGATGGAATTGTTTTTCCATAAGACCATATATACGCTTCGTTTTTTGCTTTTCACGCGTTTGCTGACCAAACTCCGACAGCTTTTTACGGCTTGTGCCATGCTGACCGGGTGCAGTCGGACGTTTATTTATCGCGCAATTTTGTTTAGAGCATCTTTCGCCTTTGAGAAAAAGTTTTTCGCCTTCCCGGCGGCAAAGCCTGCAAACCGGGCCTGTATATCTCGCCATTGTAATCCTCCTGTTTAATGAAATGGAGCTAAAACCGTGGGGCTCTGCCCCACACCCCGCAAACTTTTTGAAAAAAGTTTGATAAAAACTGACGTTGGTGTATTTGTCCGAACCCCAATGTTGGGGTCA
>WRHA01000164.1 GCA_009783395.1 Defluviitaleaceae bacterium | reverse complement strand
CGATTTTTAATACAGACCCGCAAAACAGTATCCGGCTTCGAGACGTACCCATCCGCCCACCACAAAACGCCCCCGGTGCCAAATGCTGTATCCGGCTTCGAGACGAACACGTCGCCTGCCGCCGGATGTCCACGATTCCCAATGCACGCTTGGCGTGCTTTTTAGTTTGTGCGAAGTGTTTTCATGAAGTCGGACATTAGTGCGGCGCATTCGTGTTCGCAAATGCCGGGGATTACCTCGCACTGATGGTTGAAGCGAGGTTCGCGCAGAATATCCAGGATTGAGCCGGCACATCCTGCTTTTGGGCTTTTTGCGCCGTATATCACCGTGGGAATGCGTGCTTGAACTATCGCGCCCGCGCACATGGGGCAGGGTTCAAGTGTTACATACAGACGGCAGTCTTCCAGCCGCCAGTCACCCAGCGTGGCGCACGCTTCGTTTATTGCAGTAATTTCCGCATGACAAAGCACGTTTTTTTTTGTTGCGCGTTCGTTTGCGCCGCGCCCGATTATTTCTCCGTTATGCACAATTACACAGCCGATCGGCACTTCGCCAAGCGCGAAAGCACGCCTTGCTTCCGACAGGGCTTCGGTCATGTACAATTCGTCCGTTTTCGGTTTATGCACGCGACGGTCCGCCGCTGTCTTTCAGGTAAACATCATGCGCCCCGCCTTCGATTATGCTTGAGGGGGAGACGCGAGTCAGTCGGGCATTTTTGTGGAAATCGGCAACGGTTAACGCGCCGCAATTACACATTGTTGCGCGAATTTTGCTGAGTGTTATGGCGAGATTGTCGCGCAGCGAACCGGCGTATGGAACATATGCATCAACGCCTTCCTCGAAGGTCAGCCCGCCGCCGCCTTCGTATCGCTGCCAATTTCGGGCGCGCTCCGTGCCTTCGCCCCAGTATTCCTTCATATAACTGCCGCCGATGTTTACGCGCTTGGTTGGGCTTTCGTCGAACCGCGCAAAATAGCGGCCCTGCATACAGAAATCCGCACCCATCGCCAGCGCAATTGTTATGTGATAATCGTGAACAATACCTCCGTCCGAACAAATCGGCACGTAAATTCCGGTTTTGGCCAAATATTCGTCGCGAGCCTCGGCAACTTCCATAAGCGAGGTTGCCTGCCCGCGCCCGATTCCCTTTGCCTCACGCGTTATACAAATCGCTCCGCCGCCGATTCCGACTTTTACAAAATCCGCTCCGCTTTCTGCAAGAAAACGAAAACCCTCGCGACAAACAACGTTGCCCGCACCTATTTTTACCGTGTCGCCATATTTTTCACGAACAAAGCTTAACACGCGCTGTTGCCACTCGGAAAATCCTTCGCTCGAATCAATGCACAAAACATCCGCGCCCGCCTCAACAAGCGCGGGAATCCGCTCTGCATAATCGTGCGTGTTAACGCCCGCGCCAACGAGATACCGCTTGCTTGTATCAAAAAGCGCGAGTTTATTTTCCTTGTGACTGTCATAGTCCTTGCGGAAAACGAACGATGAAAGCCGCCCGGCATGGTCGGTTATGGGCAAAACATGGAGCTTGTTGTCCCAAATAATGTCGTTGCACTGGCTCAAAGTCGTTCCTTCCCATGCGCAAATCAAATCCTCGATCGGCGTCATAAACTCGCTCACGGGCAAATCCTGCGACATGCGCGTGATGCGATAATCGCGCCGCGTAACAAGCCCGACAAATTTCCCCGCCGCCGTTCCATCTTCGGTTACAGCAACCGTCGTAAAGCCCGTTTCGTCCTTTAGGCGTAAAATATCGCCCAAAGTCTGATCCGGCCGCACATTAAGCGAACTGCGAACAAATCCCGCTTTATAGCTCTTCGCTCGGCGCACCATTGCCGCCTGGCTTTCAATAGATTGGGACACAAATATAAAAGAAATTCCGCCTTCTCGAGCAAGCGCGATCGCCATCTTATCATCAGATACCGATTGCATAATTGCCGAAACCAGCGGAACATTCAAACTCAGTGGTGGATTTTCGCCGCACTTATGCTTAACAAGCGGCACTTTCAAAGACACATTCGGCGTGACACACTCCGCCGACGAATACCCCGGAACGAGCAGATACTCGTTAAACGTTCGCGACTCATGTTCATAATTAAAAGCCATGGTAATCGCCTCCTCATAGTTTTTCGCATTATACATAAATTTTCCGCATTGTACAATTTTTTCATTCGTCGACAATCGGTGACAATCGGTGCGGGTAGTGACACTACCCGCACCGATTTTGAAAAAAATTAATTTCCGGCTAAAGGGACTACCAAAAAGCCCCTTGCGCCGCGGTCTCCCAAATGCTACACTTGCGGTGAAAAATTCCAATGAAAAACAGAGGTGTTAATTTTGTGGCTTCTTGAAAAAATTTTCGGAAATTACAGTGATAAAGAAATAAAGCGCATGAACCCCATGATCGACCACATCGAAGGACTTGAATCGGAAATGCAACGGCTCACCGAAGGCGAACTGCGAGGCAAAACGGATGTGTTCAAAAAAATGCTTGCGGACGGAAAAACCTTGGACGATATTTTGCCCGAGGCGTTTGCAGTTTTTCGCGAAGCCACAACCCGCCTTATAAACCAGCGACATTTCCGTGTACAGCTCCTTGGCGGCGCGGTTTTGCACCAAGGGCGTATCGCCGAAATGAAAACGGGTGAGGGTAAAACGCAAACGGTCGCATTGCCGCTGTATTTAAACGCGCTTGCAGGCAAAGGCGCGCACCTCGTTACCGTAAACGAGTACCTCGCGGCATATCACGCCGAAATGATGGGCGTTATGTATGAGTATTTGGGGCTGTCCGTCGGGTGTATTCTGCACGCACTAACCACGCAGGAACGTCGCGCCGCATATGATTGCGACATCACATACGCAACAAATAACGAACTCGGATTCGATTATCTGCGCGACAACATGGTCGTGTTCGAACAAGACAAAGTGCAACGCGGCTTACATTACGCAATTATCGACGAAGTCGACTCAATCCTCATCGACGAAGCCCGCACACCGCTCATTATCAGCGGCCCCGGCACCAAATCAACACAGCTCTACGCCGTCGCCGACCGTTTTGCAAAAAACATGAAAAAAGGCGCGGTATTAAATGAAGAGGAAATGAAAAACCCGATGCTGCGCGCCGAGGCCGAAGAATCGGGCGATTTCATTGTAGACGAGAAGAAAAAAGCGGTTACGCTAACACAGGAAGGCGTAAAAAAAGCGGAACGCTTCTTCGCAGTGGAGAATCTGTCCGACCCCGAAAACGTCGAAATTCAGCACTTTATCAACAACGCTCTTAAAGCAAACTACAATATGCATCGCGATGTGAACTACGTAAACAAGGAAGACGAGATCATCATCGTCGACGAATTCACCGGGCGGCTTATGCCGGGACGGCGTTATTCCGACGGCCTGCATCAAGCAATCGAGGCCAAAGAGAACGTAAAAGTCCAACGCGAAAGCAAAACCCTCGCGACAATTACATTTCAAAATTTTTTCAACAAATACACAAAAAAAGCCGGCGCAACGGGAACCGCGATAACCGAAGAAGGCGAATTTCGCGACATCTACGGGCTTGACGTCGTAGCCATTCCCACAAACATGCCCATGATTCGCGACGACCGCGACGACGTAATTTTCCGCACAGAAACTGCAAAATACAACGCAATCGCAAACGACATCGCCGAATGTCACGCAAAAGGCCAGCCCGTTCTTGTCGGCACGGTTTCGATCGAAAAATCCGAGCTTGTTTCGGATGTTTTAAAAAAGCGCGGCGTCCCCCACGAGGTTCTAAATGCAAAGCATCACGAGCGCGAAGCTGAAATAATCGCGCTTGCGGGTCAAGTCGGTCACGTCACAATTGCGACAAATATGGCAGGTCGCGGAACGGACATTATGCTCGGCGATGGCG
>WRHA01000163.1 GCA_009783395.1 Defluviitaleaceae bacterium | reverse complement strand
GAGCGAAAAATTTGCACCGTTGTTACAACGCACTATAGCGAGTTGAAACTGTTCGCGCTGTCGACGGACAATGTTGAGAATGCAAGCTGCGAGTTTGATGTTGAAACTCTGCGTCCGACGTATCGACTCTTGATTGGAATTCCGGGCAAAAGTAACGCTTTTGCGATTGCGAAACGACTGGGGCTGTCTGATGAAATTATTGATGACGCTCGTGCGCACCTGACACAAACCGACATCCGTTTTGAGGACGTAATCACCGACCTGGAGGCAAGCAAGAAGCAGGTGCAAATCGAGCAGGAGCGCGCCGCCGCTTATCGATCCGAAGCGGAAAAGCTTAGAGCGGACGCCGCACGGCTTGAGGAAAAATTGCGTACACAAAAGGAAAAAATCATCCATGAGGCGCGGGAAGACGCATTGCAAATCGTGCGCGAAGCGAAGCGCGAATCGGAAAAAATTATCGCAGAGGTGCGGAAGCAAGCGAGTGATATGAAGGAACTGGAAGATGCGCGTCGTGTGGCACGCGAAGGATTTAGCGCGATTGAGGCGGCAACCGCACCCGCCGCCTCTGCGCCCACCCGCAAACCGCCCGAAAACCTCCGCAAGGGCAACCGCGTGTTCATCCACTCAATGAACCAAAGCGGAACGATTCTTTCGTTGCCCGACGCCACGGGGGATGTGCAAATTCAAGCCGGCATAATGAAGATAACCGTCCACATTTCCGACCTCTCTCTCGATGAGGAAGCCCCGGAGGAAAAAGCAAAAAAATTCATAAAAAAACGGCGGAGCGAGCCCGCCGTAAAATCCATCTCCCCGGAAATCGACCTTCGCGGCATGATGCCCGAGGAAGCCACGCAACATGCCGAACGCTATATAGATGAAGCGTTTCTCTCATCCCTTTCGACGATAACAATCATCCACGGCAAGGGCACCGGCGCACTTCGCGCCGCGATACATGCCATGCTTAAACGCCAGCCCAATGTTAAAAAATTCCGCCTCGGCAAGTATGGCGAGGGCGAGGATGGGGTTACTGTTGTGGAGTTTGGATGATTTTTTGTGTGACTGCGTTGATGCGCGGGTCGTTTAGTGTATTTTGATTCATGGTGGCAGTCCTTTCCATCAAGAAAGTCATTCGTAATCAGTGTAACAAAAAGCCCGCAATTCGTAAAATGTTGAATTGACGGGCTTTTTAGAGATTGTACGAGAAAGGATTTGAACCCTCGACCTTCTGATCCGTAGTCAGACGCTCTATCCAGCTGAGCTACTCGTACGTATTTTTTGTCGCGAAGGGGAGTATATCATACGAGGACGAGGCGCGCAAGGGTTTTTTTCGAACGGGTTTATTTTTTTGCTTTTCCTGTTGTTTTGGAGGATGTTTTAGGGGAAGCTTTTGGGGTGGCGGGGGGATCTTCTTCGTCGGGATCGTCGAGCGATTCGTTGATGCTTGTGGCGAGATTGTCCAGGGCGTCGGCGGCTTTTTCCAGGGCGACTTGGCTGGCTTTTTTTATTTTTGGTTTTGCGTCTGTGTACATGTCTTGCATTTTGTGACCGCATTCTTTTGCAAATTTGCTGCACTCTTTTGCGAATTGGCGCATTCTTTCTTCTGCATTCTCGCGGGATTCTTTTGTTATGAGCGGCTTGCTCGGTCCGTTTAGTACGCTAAGCAACTGTGCCGCTTCTGCCGCATTGATCTTGCCTGACTCAAGCAGGTCTAATACGCGCATCTTTTCGTTTTTGCCCATGGCAAAACCTCCTTTTTATAGAACCATTATTGCCATAATATTCAGGGAATAGGCATTTCATGTACAAGAAAGGGGTTGCGATGGTCGAGAGCGTAAAGGATACCGTCGTGCGCCCAAACATAGCTTGCCCAAACCGTTGTGGAAAGAGTTTCAAAATGGCCTGTGTTCATGTTATACGATCGGGGAACGCGCCGCTCGTCTGTGAAGAGAATCATCTCGAAGTATACGTCAAAGCTGAGTACATTTTCGGGTGCATGGACTGCAATTGGTTGCCCTTCGAATGTGGTGCTTCTAATGCGCCCGTCGGTGTCGAGATAGAAAAGCATTTCTTGCGAAACGCGTATGCTTGATGCGGCGTTTGCGGAAATGCGGCGCACGGGGGCATCGGATGTGATATCCCACGCGAGAAGCGAGTTCGGTCCGCCTTCATCGCTTGCGACGAAAAACAAGTGCGATCCGCTTGAAAGCGTTGCGCGGACAGGGTGCGGATAAATAAGCTCGCTCACGTTTGTGTTCAGATTTAAGCGGAACAAATTATGATTTCCGTCGACTCTTGTGTAAAACAAATAATCGCCGATAACAGACAAATTCATCGCGCCATAATCGGTTATGCGCACGAGGTCTTCACCCGTTGCCGTAGTTCTGTAAATTCGTCCGCCGTTGTTTATGTCGGAGAAATAAACATCTCTTTCATGCCCGGCGATAAATGAAGGCTTTACTCCCTCGACGACGAGGCGATCTTCTTGGAGGTCAAGCATTGCTGCCGCGCCGGGAACAAACAAAATTTCGCCAAAGCGGCGACTTAACAGACCGCCTTCGCCGCGCCTGAAGATGAATCCGTCATGTGCCACAATGCTTCCGTGTACAGCATCCGCCGTGTTTAACGGGTGCGTAAGCATCAATGCGGAAAAATCATGCTCGGGTGCGGGATGCGCCTCGGAATCGGCAAAAATTTCGGGAGATGTCCAAAAATGCTGTGCCCGATGCGCTCGAACCACTGCGAAAGCCAATAGCGGAAGGCTTAGTGCGAACAGCACAAACAACGCCGCAACAACGCCGCGCATAACAGAGAGTGTTCTTTTATCCGAGCCGTCGTCGGCTTCGTTTGTGCCTTCCATTATGGATTTGAACCGCTTGTAAAAATCATCAAGCGAGCCATATAAAATATCTCCCGCCAAAATTTCCGTAACAAGTGCCTCAACACGAGGCGGAACCTCGAGACCATAGGCAGAAAACGGCGGGGGGCTGTTTTCCGGCGGCTCAACGCCTGTCACAAGCCGATAGTACAATTTTATCACTCTGATGAGCGAGGGGTGAAAATCCGTTTCCCAGGCGGGTGGCGCGGCAAGCACGAGTTGCTTAAACGCATTTACGCGAAAATCATTCATACTGATGTCAAAATACATTCGTTTGTCGGCAACCGACGCCATGCTTATAAGCAACGGGCGGATGAAGTGATAAGCTTCGTCGTAGTCCATCGCCGCCGACCCCATGTATTGAGCGACGGTTGTAAAACTGCAAACGCGGCGCACAATGTACGCTGTTTGGTTTTTTTCAAATACATCGAGAATGGGGTGAATTGATGCGTCGCGATTGTCTTTAAGAGCCTCGGCACGCGAAACAAAATCATCGCGGTCGGCGATAAACTCCTTTGTAAAACGCTCGGAGAAGCTAAGTGTGCCGTCGTCCTCGCGCTTAACCATGTATGCAGGAAAAAATTCCGTTATAATAAGCTCTTCGCCGCTCTCGTTTGTCGCCTTGTAGTGGGATAAATAATTGTCCCCTCCGACGCTTCCGATTAGGTCATACGGTTTTACATCAATAGGCAGTGCCATTATCTTCACCCCATCAGCGCGATTTTGCGCACGTTCTTTGCCAAAGGCAAAAAGATTTGCATTGAAGTATAGCACTTTTTTATGAAAATGCAAAATCGGTGCGGGTAGTGTCACTACCCGCACCAACTCGCGCCGATTTGAAACTTTGCACGCAAGGGTATATAATTTTCTAAGCACGCCAAGCGTGTATTGGGCGCCGTGGGAGCTCGGCGGTAAGGGGCAAAAATTATGTATCGTTCTAGGCGAGCGGACAAAAAACACAGGAGAAGGCGAATGAAAATCGCGGGTGTGATTATTTCGCTTGTTGCGGTTGGATGCGGCTT
>WRHA01000162.1 GCA_009783395.1 Defluviitaleaceae bacterium | reverse complement strand
CTTGGTAGCGCGCCTGGTTCGGGACCAGGAGGGCGCAGGTTCAAATCCTGTTTCCCCGATATGTAGAAAGCCCTGCAAATTCAACACTTGCAGGGTTTTTTGTTTTGTCGGAAAACGAACACACGTCGGCATTTAGTGACTATTTAGTGACTGCGCTCATTAAAATTGTAAAAACGGCTTGTTTTTTAAGCGGGCAAGTCCGCCGCTTGTGTGTAGAAATTTTTAAGGTACTACCTCCCCTCATCATCAACACCTGCAAGCCAAGTATCAATTAGTTCATTATCATTTTTGAAGATGAGAGTTTCATCGCCCAACGTGATTATAGAGTGCCGACGATTCCAATGGAGAGGTTTACCTCGTCAGAACGAGTATGCCAATGGAAGGGGAGTGGATATACTGAACTCATGGAATTGCACGGCAAAAGGTGTGATATAATCCGATTACGGAAAGGGGAATTACTCATGCACGCAATAAAAGGATATTTCACAAACGGTCGATTCACTCCAGCCGATAATGTTTTGCTTCCAAATTATTCACACGCGATTCTTGTAATAGAGCAATTGCCGCAAGCACCCTCCGAAAATACAAATGGCTTTTGGCAAGAGTTTGATAAATTGGTAGATGAAAGCGCGAATGAAGAAATGCCACAATTCCCGCGCTTACGATTGGGGCGTGAAATCGTCACTTTTACGGAGGATTAGGCGGATGGTTTACGCACTCGACACGAATATTATTATTCATCTGTTGTACGGCAACCAAACTGTACGTACTAGCAGAAATGAAGCATGGGGCAACGGCGCAAAAATTGTAGTGCCGCCCATTGTGCATTTTGAAATTTTGCGCGGTTTTATGTACACGCCCGCACCAAAAAAAGAAATGTCATACAGTTTAATGTGTAACGAATGCCCAATTGAACCCGTAACGGCCAAACAAGGCAAAATGATTTTATGATATTTCGAGGCCGGGAGGGCGCAGGTTCAAATCCTGTTTCCCCGACAAAAGAAAAGCCTGCAACCATCATGGTTTCAGGCTTTTTGTTTTTTAGAAGTCACCATCAATCCACAAAGCCGCTTCGGTGGTGATTTCGGGCGAGTCGGGCGGGAGGGCGTACATTGAGGGCGTTGGTGTCGGCGGTGATTGTCCCGCTGCCGTTATCCATGCCGACGTTACACGGTTTCCGTCCATGGTTACATGGAGCGTGCCGACCTCACTTGCAGCATCGCCCTCCCATACGCCGCCTCTGAGTCGCGCAGTCGGATGCAAACGGATTTGATGCGGTCCCGCGTTGTTGCGCGGAACGGCCCGCCATCTGTTGTTAATCCATGCACGATACGGACGCAGTGCCTGTGCGCATATTCTGCCGTTTACAACAGGCAGTTCCATCGGCAAAGTTGTGGCCAACGATGCCCTTTGTTGCGGCGTTATTGTTTGAATTTCGCTGCTTGGGCGTCTGCCTGTGGTTGCCGTGCGAATCATTAACGCGGTGCTGCTTGTTATATAATGTGAAACATCAAGCGGTATCGCTCGGGTGCCGTCAAGCAAGGTCGGAGTCCATGTTGTTCCGCCGTCGTTGGAGTATTCCTGCCCTCTTCGCAGCCGGATGGCTTCCGTGGTGTAATTTATTCTGTGATTCGTCGCGTTGCGGAACGGCGCGGGTGTTATTCTGAACGGCCTGCTTGCCGGAATAAATATATTTTCGCTTTGATTTACATGAGGTGCGGTGCGGAAGAAAAACACGTTGCGCGTTCTGTCGCCGCGCGGTCTTCTTGGCTGCATGTCAAAGCTGACGTCCGCGTTATGCCACTCCGGCGAGACGGGGAGCTGATTTGTTGTGCTATGCACAAAGTCGTACGTGCCTTCCGGAAAAAAGGGAGCCGGTTCACGGTTTGTTACCCTTGTCATCAAGCTCCATGTGTCATCGTGATAAAACGCGCGAAGCCGTTGCGGATTCCTGCGCGCGCGCGCTTGAATCGGCTCGAATGTTATTGTCGTTGCTCCGTCTGCCGGGCGTCTTCTCGCGCTGTCCCAACTATTCGTTATGACTAAATGAAGCCCGCGGTTTAACATACTCGTAAATCTTTGCTGCGTTATCCCGTGACGCGCTCCGACCTGCCAAGTCCTCCCGCCGTTGATGCTGTGTGCCGCCCTGTTAAATCCGGGCGGCAAAACAAGCCTTTCCGCGTCAAGGCAAATATATGCTTCCGAGTTATCCGACGGCACAGTCAAAGCCCCTCGCGTCCCCCATCTTGCGTAGAAACTTACATTGCCCACGACGCGATGGGGAAACCATGCCCGGTGGGTAAAGTCCGGGTTACGATACCAACCCATGAATTCAGAATCGCCCGTCGCGGCTGTAGGTTCGGGGTTCGGCGGACGCTCGATTGTTCGTCCGGTTTGCCCGACGTCCACGATAGGCTCGTTGCCGTTGTTGGGATTTACCGTGACGGAGATACGTGACGGCGTGTGATGCCACGCTTCCGGCGGGATGCCGAGGTATTGCGGTAAGCGATTGATAGGATACCGCGGATTGGGTACTGTTTGGCTGAACCATGCGGGATACCATGCTTCAAGGGAGGAAGCAAATATGTCGAAGCCAAAATACTCTCCATGGTGTAGCGCAGACGTAAGATGGCGGTCTCCTGTACCAATATCGTACGGCAACGGAAATCTTAAGCTATCGCGAAACCAGCGCTCCGTTGTATGCAAAAATTCATGTATGGTTAGCCACAGCATCAGCTCCGGCCAACGTGCGCTATTTGTTGATAAAGTCGCCGAGTTCGGACTCAACTTTACGTATGTCTCCCTAATGCCGTATGCTGCTCCTCCTTGTCTGGTCCCATGGTATGGACTCCAATTGACATAGAATGGCCATCCAACCGTCCATGTATCATAATCATAAAGACCATACCGTTCTTTCAGTTCGCTGCTGAGTCGCGGATAGAGAGAAACCCTATCGGTGTGCCTACTTCTAAGTTCTATTATTTCATTAACTTCTATAATTGAAATTTGTACATCCACTGCATTGTTCGTGTGCGTTTCTATAAAATCCTTAAATTCCGACGCCGCCTCTATGAATGTATCTTTCATGCCACTCTCTTCTACCGTATATATCGCAACGTTATTACCGTATTGTACGCGCGTTCCGCCGATAACAACCCAAGCTACCCGCCAAACGGGAACATCAGAGACGGCTTCAACTTCTAAAGGCGGTATGTATACAACAAGCAAGGCAGCAAGTAAAAACGCACACAAAACCCTTTTCACAAATGTCATAAAATAACCTCCAAAAAAATTTCGTGAATATTAACATGTTTTTCCAAATAACGCAAGATAGGGTGGCGGTAAAATAAACCGCCACCCCTTCCAATGCTTTTTTAATCTTCAAAATTTTCTTCTTCCGGCTCATCCTCAAAAACGAAATCGGGTTCGTCTTCGGGCATGTAAGCCAGTTCTTCTTCAGGCACGAAAGGCGTTTCTTCCTCAAATCCAAAATCGGGTTCTTCCTCAAAGCCGAAATCGGGTTCATCTTCAAACAAGAACATTGATGCCGGACTTGCTCCTGTAGCGTTTGCGAGATCCTCCGGTCCTGTGCCTTGGATAACAATGTTTCTTATTGCACTGTTGCCTGTGGCAGTCCCTTCGAGACGCCAACGTATGCGTAAATTCGACACACCTTCCGCAGTTTCAGGCAATACATGGTTTACTACGCCATTGATGCCAAATGTGCCGCCTGTTACCATAATGGGTTCGCTGTTGGCATTTCTCCACGGTCCGCCGTCTACACTGTATTCGAGGACGAAGGTTCTTTCCAACTGCTGGCCGAAAATTTGCTCGGAGCTTACCGTAATATCAGTCAAGCCTGTCGTATCAACTACTGCATACCAATACG
>WRHA01000161.1 GCA_009783395.1 Defluviitaleaceae bacterium | reverse complement strand
GCTTGCATACGATTTCCGCCTGAAAAACGGGCGCACGCTTATTCAGCACATCTACGACACGCATTTCGAAGGCGTCGAAGGCGTTGAAGGATTTATCGCGACATGGGAGTCGCTCAAATCCGATTTGCCTGCCGAAGCCTGCGAATCCGTGCGCAAACGCCTTGAAATGCAGCTTAACAACGCAAAGGAATGGCGCGACGTGATCAACTCGTATTTTTATAGGAAATCAGGCATCCCGGACGAAAAAGGACGCAAAATTTACACGTAAAACAACACATGCGAATTTAGGCTTTTCAGGTGTTGCCACAACACCCAATCAAATCGCACATAAGGAGAGCTAAGTATGGTTACACTTCCGGTATTTTTTGATGATGGTGTGGTTTTGGCTAAAAACTCGCGGGTTTGGGGTTGGGCGACGCCCGGTCAAATTGTTTCTGCGGAGTTTTTGGGAAAAAAATACGAATCTCAAGCCGATAGCGACGGAAGGTTTAGCTTCCTTTTTAATAGCGAGAATTTCGGCGGACCGTTTACGATGAAAATCGAAGAGAAAATAATTTCCGATGTGCATATCGGGCGCGTGTGGTTTTGCGGCGGGCAATCAAACATGGAAAGCCCTCTTTCGCGATCTCGCATGTATTTCAACGAACACATCGAAGATGACGAGCGAATCCGCATTTTTCAGGTCGAAAAAGACCTGAATTTTACAACGCCGCAAAATGACGTAAAAGGCAAGTGGAACGCGGCGTGCGGTGAATTTTTGAATCACATGTACGCAGTGCCGTATTTTTTCGCGCGCAAGCTCCTTTCGGTTCTCCCCGACGACGGTGCAAAAGTCGGGCTTGTTTGCGCACCCGCAGGCGGCACCCCGATCGAGGCCTGGCTTCCCGAAGAAATTATTCGCGAAAAATATCCGCACTACATCGATGACTTGGAAGAGGTTCAGCACCCCGGTTTTGTCGAGCGCAAAACCGAAAATGCCGAAAGCACGAAAAACGCGTGGCTTCGAGAGCTTAACGATAAAGACACAGGCCTGAAAGAAAACTGGTTCGATAAAGATTTCGACGATTCCGACTGGGAAGAGCGTCCGCTTTTGGACAACACAAATTTTCCGACACACGGGTCTGTTTGGCTGCGCAAAAAAGTCCACATTACTAAAACTGAAACGAAAAATGAAACGAAAAATGAAATTGGTGCGGGTAGTGACACTACCCGCACCGATTCTGAAATTTTAAATTTCGGACGCATCGAGGACTCCGTAACCGTGTATATAAACGGCGTGGAGGTTACGCATATTGCATATCAATATCCGCCATGCACATGCCTTCTGCCGAAAAACTTACTCGTTGCGGGCGAAAATATAATTGCAGTGCGCGTGGTTGGCGAATGCTTGCGTCCGCTGATTGTTCCCGGAAAGGAATATTTTTTACAAACGCCCGAAGGTCGTATCGGGCTTGACGGGGAGCCGTGGAAGTATCGTGAGGGTGCCCAAATGCCCGCTTGTCCGCCGGGCGTGTGGTTTTATTCGCGCCCTTGCGGTGTGCATAATCATATGCTTGCGCCGCTTTTGGGACTTTCCGTCGAGGGTGCGCTTTGGTATCAGGGCGAGTCCAACACATACGCACCCGAGAGATACGAGCCGATGTTTTGCGAATTTGTAAAATATTTCAGAAAAAATTTCGGCGGTGATAATAAAAATTTACCATTCATTTTCACCCAACTCGCAAACTATATCGACCCGAACGGCGATGGCGAAAACTGGGCAAAAATGCGCGAACAGCAACGTCAATGCCTGAAAATCCCAAACACCGCAATGGCTGTCGCAATCGACTGCGGCGAGTACAGCGACCTCCATCCCGTCGACAAAAAGACCGTCGGCGAACGCCTTGCCCTGCACGCATTGCGCATGGTTTACGGCGAAAAAATAAATGCCGACGGGCCGACGTTTTCCCATTCCGCATACGAAAATGGCGAGCTGAAAATTTTTTTCGAAAACGCGCAAGGCCTATGGTCAAAGAACGGCCGCCCGCAGCTTGAGCTCTTTTTTGAAAATGAAAATGTGCGTGCGGTTTACGCGCAAATAAAAGAAAACGCCCTTGTTGTTGCCTGCAAAAGCAAGCCCGAAAAAGTGCGTTTCGGGTTCACGGATTGCCCCTCTGTCGCCCTCTATAACGCAAGTAATTTGCCCGCATCTCCGTTTGAAAACGAGGGAATTTGAGGAAAACTGTTAAAAACGTTGCAAAAAAAATAAAATTGATTTATACTCTCTGCAATTGAATTATCACAATATTTTAGGGCATAAATAATCTCATAAAAAATTTTGACATTGACATTGCCTTAGACATTTTGATAGTATGCAAGGGTTAAACAGCGGGGGTGTATTTTCCTATGCTTAGTCAGTCTATCCATCATCAAAATTCGATACTGGGCGCGGCTCTACAAGGGCAAAACGCGCGTGTCGATGCAATAATGAACAATATCGCAAACGCCGAAACGCCTCGTTTCACGGCTCGCAGGGTTGAATTCGAGTCTGCCCTAAGCGACGCCATAGATGATTGGCGTTCTTCAGGCGTTTTAAATTTGTCCCGCGCAAGGCCGACAACGCATTTTCAAGACCCCGGCACGCGCTTCCGAATCGACGGAAACAACGTGGACATCGAGCGCGAAATGGTCGCGCTTTACACCCAGCTTGTGCGCTCCGACGTTATGGTAAACAGCGTTTTGGCAAACTCGCGCATGTTAAACACTGTTCTACAGGGGAGGTAATTAGATGGCTTTTTTCAACACAATGAATATTGCGGCGTCCGGTCTTACGGCACAGCGTCTGCGCATGGACACTATTGCCGAAAACATCGCGAACGTGAACACGACGCGAACGGCAGACGGAGGCCCCTATCAGCGCAAAACCGTTCTTTTCGAAGAAATGCGCGACAATGACCCGTTTTCCATGGTTTTTAACAGTGTATTCGGCGGGCGGGCAACTGTTCCTGCGCCGCAGGGTATGGGCGTCCGAGTAACCGGAATCGTCGAGGACGAATCCCCCGGGCTTCTAACCTACGACCCCACTCATCCCGACGCCGATGAGTATGGCTACGTAAGAATGCCGAACGTGAACATAGTTGTGGAAATGGTAAACATGATTGCCGCCTCGCGTTCATACGAGGCAAACATCACTGCAATGACTGCGGCGCGTACTCTAACACAGCGCACGCTTGAAATCGGGCAAGGGAGGTAATAAATAATGTCACCAATAACCGCATTAATCGACACAACCCCGGCAATGGCTCCGATTCAAGCCTGGGCACCCAACCTTCAAACCCTTCAACCGCAAGAGGAAGCAGCAACGCCCTTCGCTTCATTCTTCAACGCCGCGCTCGGTGTAATAAATGACACGAACACAATGGTTGCGGAGTTCGAACAGGCACAGCTTGACTTTGCGACCGGTCGCCTCGACGACATACTTGCCGTCCAAATGGCGCAAGACCGCGCAAACAACGCAATAAACTTTACATCGCAAATCACAAGCAGAATCATTGAATCCTATCGCGAAATTATGCGTATGCAAATTTAACGAGGTGTGACTGATGCCGGATCAAATTAAAAAATATACCGACCCGTTAAAGGCTCGTTGGGATGTGCTGACAACGCCGCAGAGATACAAACTCTTTGCTGTTATCGGTGTTGTTTTAGTCGCGATACTCATAACTGCGTTCTTCGCACTCCGAACGCCGTGGACAGTAATCGTAGACAGGCAAGACTTTACAACGGTTGCGCCAATGCACCATGCATTGGAAGACGCGGGTATTCGAAGTGCAATAATTAACGGCGGGCGAGGTCTTCAAGTAGATTCCCGACGCGTTGATGAGGCGCGAGTCGTAATCGAAG
>WRHA01000160.1 GCA_009783395.1 Defluviitaleaceae bacterium | reverse complement strand
ACGAGAATCGGATAAGCCGTACCAGAATCTCCAGAGATGTGTATCGCGCCCAGAATCGCATAGTTTTAACCCCTTCTGCGTATGCCGAGCAACCGGAGCCAAGCGCGGAAACCGGAACAGACTACGTGCCGGGGCAATGGTCCGAACCTGCGCCCGGGTTCGAACCCGAGCCCGAACTTGAAACTGATCATCAAATTGAACCCGAACAAATTGAACCCGAACAAGATTTTCATATTTTTGATGTTTTTTAGGCTGCCGGCATAAATAAACCGGAGCGGGAAATCATAATGGAAACCGAATCCAAGGAGTCCATATATGAGCTGGAATTTCGACCACACCTATTCTAAGCTTCCCGAAATATTTTTCCGTCACCAAAAACCCCAAACAGCTCCATCCCCAAAAATGGTGATTTTTAATGATGATCTTGCAAAATTTTTGGGGCTGAATCCGAACGAAATAAAAAACGCACCCGAAATATTTGCAGGTTCCGAATTGCCGCCCGGCGCAAAGCCTTTGAGCCAAGCTTATGCCGGGCATCAATTCGGGCATTTTACTAAACTCGGCGACGGGAGGGCAGTTTTGCTTGGAGAGCAGATTACGCCCGACGGTCGCCGTTTTGATGTTCAATTAAAAGGCTCCGGGCCGACTCCGTTTTCTCGCAGAGGCGACGGTTTTGCGGCTCTTCTTCCAATGCTTCGCGAATATATTATCAGCGAGGCCATGTTTGCGTTGGGCGTTCCGACAACCCGTTCTTTGGCGGTTGTTCTTACGGGCAGGGATGTTATTCGCGAGACGGTTTTGCAGGGTGCGGTTTTGACCCGCGTGGCGTCAAGCCATATACGAGTGGGTACTTTTGAATATGCTTCTGCATACGGAACGCCGGAAGATGTGCGCACGCTTGCGGATTACAGTATTCGTCGTCATTTTCCCGAAATTGAAAACGAGCCGGACAAATACGTATTGCTTTTGCGAAAAGTTGCGGATCTTCAGGCGTCACTTATCGCAAGCTGGCAACACGTCGGATTTATTCACGGCGTTATGAACACCGATAATATGTCCGTTTCCGGCGAAACAATAGATTACGGTCCGTGCGCATTCATGGACAATTTTAATCCCGATACAGTTTTCAGCTCGATTGATACAGGCGGGCGATATGCCTATAAAAATCAGCCGAAAATAGGCGCATGGAACTTGTGCCGTTTTGCGGAATCATTGTTGCCATTGCTTCATAATAATATAAAGTCCCCCATAGAAATTGCGGAAAATGAAATTGACCGCTATTGGGAGCGATACAACGAATATTGGCTGAATGGAATGCGGGCAAAATTGGGCATTTTGAGCGAATCGGCTAACGTATCGCTCATTGATGAGCTGCTGAATTTAATGGCGGAGCACAAGCTGGACTACACAAATACGTTTCGCAAATTGTCGCTTTCGACGAGCAATGTATTGGCCAACAGCCCCAAATTCTCCGAATGGCAACAAAAATGGCAGGCAAGAATGCCCGATACAGAATTAATGAAAAAACATAACCCGGTAATCATCCCAAGAAATCATCACGTGGAGGAAGCTTTGGCGGCCGCAGAGAATGGAGATTTTTCCGTAATGCACAGCTTGCTGGAGGCATTAAGCCGCCCCTACGATGATTCGGAAAAATACGCCCAACCACCGCAACAAACGAACTGCACGTATCAGACATTTTGCGGGACGTGATTTGACAAATATCACTAAACCTGATAGATTACTCCGCGAAAGCAGAAGTGCCGCTTCTCACCCTCATTGCCGCGCAGAAATTTGATGTGCGTGTTAAAGGGTCTAAATTTCCCACAGGCAGGGGAGTTTATTTCGTTGCGGCAGGCTTTCGGGTCTGCTTTTTTGTTGCGCAACGGGGGTGCTTGCGCTCACTGTTGCTGAAGCCCGTCAAATGCCTATAGCCCGTCAAATGCCTTGGTTATCAGAAAAGGAGTGAATCGGCATTACCAACTTAATGATTAACGAACAAATAAGGGACCGCGAAGTGCGTCTTATTGACTCTGACGGCGCGCAGCTTGGAATTGTTCCCGGCCGCGATGCGCAGAAAATGGCAGATGACAAGCGTTTGGACCTTGTTAAGATTTCGCCCACGGCAAAACCGCCGGTGTGCAAAATCATGGACTATAGCAAGTTCAGGTTCGAGCAATCGAAGAAAGAAAAGGAAGCCAGAAAAAAACAGCGGACGGTGGATGTTAAAGAAATCCGCCTCTCGCCGAACATCGACATTCATGATATTAACGTAAAGGTTCGCAAAGCCACGGAATTTTTAAAGGGCGGCGACAAGGTAAAAATTACGATTCGCTTCCGTGGGCGTGAGCTTGGTCGCACGGAGGTTGCACACGGGATTTTTGCCGAATTGACCGCAAAACTTTCCGAGTTCGGTAACATTGAAAAGCCTCCGAAAATGGAGGCCAGGAGCATGTCTATGTTTATGGCGCCAAAGCCGCAAGCTGTTGAAAAACAAACCGAAAAGAAGGAGTGAGTTTTATGCCTAAAATAAAAACGAAAAAGGCCGCCGCAAAGCGGTTTAAAGTTACCGGCACGGGCAAATTCAAGCACCCGAAAGCCAACAAGGGTCACATTCTTACCAAGAAGTCGCCAAAACGCAAAATGGGGCTTCGCAAATCGGCTATCGTCGATAAAACAAATGAAGCGGCGGTACGCGCAATGCTTCCATACGCATAAATAAGGGAGGAACACCAATATGGCAAGGATTAAAGGCGCGATTCACGCCAAGAAAAGACATAAAAAAACGCTAAAGCTTGCGCGTGGATATTTCGGCGCACGAAGCACACAATATCGTGCGGCAAAGCAAGCCGTAATGAAAGCAATGGCGGCGGCATTTGCCGGGCGCAAGCAAACTAAGCGCGAATATCGCCGCTTGTGGATTACGCGGATTAATGCGGCGGCTCGCGAGCATGGTTTGAGCTACAGCACGTTTATGTTTGGCTTAAAAAAAGCCGGCATTGATATTAATCGTAAAATGTTGGCAGAAATGGCGGTAAATGACACTGCCGCGTTTGCGAACTTGGCGGCGGCGGCAAAGGCTTAATTTTCGGCAAAAAATAATCGCGGGGGGACTGTTTTTACAGTCTCCCTTTTTTGTATATTTCGCGTAGTTTTTACAGATAATATGAAAAATCAATTATTGAATTTAACGAATGGAGGAAATATATGAAAGCAACCGGAATTGTAAGGAGAATTGATGACCTCGGAAGGGTTGTTATACCGAAGGAAATACGTCGCACACTGCGGATTCGCGAGGGCGACCCGCTTGAAATTTTCACCGATCGCGAGGGTGAAATTATTTTAAAGAAATATTCGCCGATTGGCGAACTTGGAAATTTTGCCAAAGAATATGCTGAAACCCTCAGCCAAACGTCGGGACACATTACATGCATCGTTGACAAAGATCAAATTATCGCAGTATCGGGCGGCGCGAGAAAAGAATTTTTGGACAAAAGCATTTCGTCTGCGCTTGAGCGCACGATTAATCAGCGCAGCGCGATTGGCGCGAATCGCACCGATGCGGCTTTTGTTCCCATCATTGAAGAAGATGATCCGTCCACCTACTCAAACCAATATATTGCACCAATCATCGCCGAAGGCGATGTTCTTGGCGCGGTTGTCCTCCTCTCTCCGGACAAAAAAATGGGAGAGGTCGAAAGCAAACTCGCCGTAAACGCCGCCAGCTTTTTGGGCCGCCAAATGGAACAGTAGCGCGCGCCAAGCGCGCAGTGGACATCGTGGGCATATTGCGGGAGGCGACATTACGTCTCGAAGCCGGAAGTGTGCGTGCGTAGTCTGTAAAAAAAATCGGTGCGGGTAGTGTCACTA
>WRHA01000159.1 GCA_009783395.1 Defluviitaleaceae bacterium | reverse complement strand
AAAAAAAAAAATCGGTGCGGGTAGTGTCACTACCCGCACCGATTTTTTTAACCCGAGAAACCGTATCCGGCTTCGAGACGAACATTTCGCTCCCCACCACATGTCGACGATGCCCATTGCACGCTTGGCGTGCTAACCTATGCCGGTGCCGTCGTCTGTGAATTCCCAGCCCGGGATGAAGTCGTTTTGTTGGGTGTGGATTGCTGTGAAGGGGGAATTGGGGTCGGCGGATATGGTGATGTTTGCTTCGCGTCCGGCTTCGTCGGTTGCGATAATTGTAAAGCCCGATATAGCCACGTTGCCGGCGGTAAATACCCCGCTTATTCTGTCTACCGACATTTGATCTATGCGTACGTCGGCGAGAGCGGTGGTGTTAAAATGCCGCTGTGCAAACGTTGTTGCGATTTCTTTGAATTCGCGTGCTTGGTCGGCGGCGTCCGCAAAAGCGATTTGCTCGTCGATGCTCTTTTCAAACCAGCCTGTTTCTTCTATTACTCTTGCGACTTCCCACCAGTCTGTTTGTTCTGCGGGGAGTTCTTCCCGTTGAACCGTGCGCCAATTGTTGCTGCGCATAATGTCGATGCGTTCGCCGGTGATTGCGTTGATGGTAAAGTTGTACAGCAAGTCGTCGACAACAACCCTTCCGGCCCACCATGTATGCATCATTCCCGCATGATCGGCAAACCACATTTCAACTTCCGCGCCGTCGATATTTGTGCCAAAAACCTGCCAAATATAGCTTGCTCCGATTTGTGCGGCTTCATCGGGAGACATCGCGGCGGGGGCGATTGTGTGGAAACTTTCGTCTGTTACGTCGATTACTGTTAGGGCCGGCACTTCGGGCGGGGAAGCGTCGGGGCCGGAGGAGGTGTATGGCGGAGCTGTGTCGAGTGGGAGAATGTTATTCGGGGCGGCAGTCGCTGTTTGTATCGGGACTGCCGTTGTGTTTGTTGCGGCATCGAGCGTTATTCTGTTAAATCCAAGATACGCTGCGCTAAATACTCCGACAGACAAAACGCTTATCCCAACAGCTACCATAATCTTTAAAATATTTTTTTTCATAGGTCATCTTTCCCTTCTTCTGTTTTTTTGTGTGGAGGCCTCTCACAGGAATTATGATAAACCCGCCTTGTCATGAATGTATCGCGGAAATGTCATGGAGTTGTAAAAGAAATTTCGACTGTTGTGCCGATGCCGATTTCCGATAAAATACGCAGTTTCGCGCCGTGAGTGTCGGCGATTTTTTTGCAAAGGGTTAGCCCAAGCCCTGCTCCTTCGCGGTTTCGCGATTTATCGACGCGATAAAACGGATCGGTTACTTTTGCGAGGGATTCGCGGGGTATGCCGCATCCGTTGTCACGCACGGAGAGAGCGATGCCGCCGGACGCGTCGGTTTTTGCCGCCATTTCAATAAAGCGCGTGTCGCCGTCGACTTTGGGGTTTTCAGAGGTCGCCCGCAGTGCGTTTTGGCAAAGATTAAGCAGCAGACATTTGATTAAATCTTCTTGCCCCCGCAGGGTTTGTGCGTCGATTTTGCAGGAAAAATTAATACCTGCGGCGTCGAGTTCGCCCTTAATCGTTTGGGTGGTGTCTTCGAATAATTGCGGCACGGAGATTTCACAAATTTCCGGCGTGTAATCGCGGAGCATCGCAAGTTGTAACAGCGAGCTTGCGATGTCGCGCAGATAGCTTGCCTTGTGCATTATGCGCCCGGAAATCTCAATAATTTCGCCTTCATCGAGACGCGCTTTTTGCATGTACTCGGCAAAACCGTAAATCGATGTAAGGGGCGTACGCATTTCATGCGCGAAATTGTCGACGAATTGTTGCTTGTTTTCGGCCTCGATTTCCAACATTCCGATTTGATTCTCGATGCGTTCCGCCATTTTGTTGAAATCGTGCGCGACTTGATCGAGTTCGCTGTTTGATCCGACGGGAATTCGCTCGCCGAAATTTCCGCCCGCAATCTTGCGCGACGTTTTTGCAACAATGGCAAGCGGCCGAAAAATTGCGGAGCGTATAAAATGAAGCGCGACTGCGGCACCGGCGGAAAAGGCGACGGCGGAGAGCAATAAAATATTTTGAATATCGCGCATATCACCGATGTTTTGCGTGATGTTAAGGGTGTAGTCGAGAAAGTATCCGTGCGGCTCGGGCAGAGGCCCGGAAATTTGAATAAAATAGCCGTTGCCGTTGCTTTCTAATGTAATAACGGGTAATGCGGAGGATGTTCCCGCGTGCGTGACATCAATATTAATATTGTGCCGCCGATAATACATGGCATAGCCGCTTACAAGCGACTGCACGACGGCATGAAAATGCTCGCTGTCGCGCACTTCGCGCTGATAAATCGCGGAGATGTCGCGTGCAAGAGAGCTTGAAATCGTGTGAAATTGCCCTTCACTTTTATTTTTAAGCATCTCTATCTGGCTTCGCATCAAATAAAACGAAACGATGCCGACGCTTGAGAACAACACCGTTAAAATCAGCAGATAAATTGCAATATACGTTTTCAGCCTCACCGCCTAACCTCCAAACGGTATCCCAGCTTGTAAATTGTTTTAATTTTTTCGTCCCAGCCGAGCTTGCTTCGCAGTTTTTGTATGTGATTATCAACCGTTCGTGTTTCACCGACGTAATCGTATCCCCATGCAAGTTCGAGCAGTTTGTCACGTGAGCGGGCTATGTTTTGGTTTCGGATTAAAACTTCCAGCAATTCGAATTCCTGCGGCGATAAATCAACCTGCATTCCCTGCACAGAAACCGTACGATCCGTCATATTCACAAAAACCCCATCAAATTCAAACACGGTAAAACTCTTTCTGGTTCGTCGCAAAACGGCCTCGACACGTGCAAGCAGCTCGAGCATCTCAAACGGCTTTACAATATAATCATCACATCCGAGCTTCAGCCCGTTGAGCTTGTCCTTAAGCCCGTCTTTCGCCGTAATAAAAATCACGGGCGTGAGCGGGATTTTTTTTATAACCTCAAAGCCGTCCATCCCCGGCATCATGATGTCGAGCAGAACAAGATCAAATTCGCCATCCCCCTCAACCGCGGTCACCGCCGCGCTTCCGTTAAAAACCTGCGTCGGCTCATGCCCCACAAGTGTTAAATTTTTCGCAAGCAAGTCGTTTATGTCGCGGTCATCCTCCGCGATTAAAATGCGTGCCATATGTATGCCCCCTTTAGGAACTGTCCGGAATTGATTCCGTGTATTTTATACCGCAAATGTAACGGACTTGTCACGGCACGCCAAGTTTATCGTGGATGCAAAAAAGTCGGTGCGGGTAGTGACACTACCCGCACCGATTTGAAAAAAACTTGTGGGCGACCTCGCCTACAGATAAATGTAGACGGCTTGTGCGTCTTCGTCCCAGCGGACGTATGCGCCCAGGGTTTCGCTTACATAGCGGATTGGTACGAAGGTTCGATCGGCAACGATTCGGGGCATCCCCATGCCGTCCGGGATGGGGATGTCTACGGGAAGGGATAGAAATTGGCCGCCTTTTACTATTGTGACGGTTCGGGTGGCGGAGTCCCAATTTACTATTGCGCCCATGTATTCGCCGACTACTCGCACGGGAACCATTGTTCTGCCGTTTTCTATGAAGGGCGGTGCGTCGAGAGTGCCGGGTATGCCGCTTACTGTGTAGGTTGTGCTGCCGATTACGAAACGCAGGATGCGTGGCTCTTCCGGCGGATCATCCTCCGGTTCGTCGATTGTTGGATCGTCGTCGATTTCGGGGGTGACCGGGGTGGCCACACGTGGTGTTAGCGGTGGCAGATCGGGGTTTGATGTGGTGTCGGGAGCTCCGCCTCCGGTGGGTGTTTCGGGGGTGCTTGGG
>WRHA01000158.1 GCA_009783395.1 Defluviitaleaceae bacterium | reverse complement strand
CGTTGGCGGCAAGAAAAAATCCCAACCATTGGCGCGGGTTGGGATTGAAAAGAATTTGCGTGAAATTTTACATTGTGTGTTCGTATTTTTTCGTTGGTGTTGGCGTTTCATTTTCTACCCCTAAAATCATTTCGCAATTTTCCTTCGCGGATTGGAGATTTGAAATACGTTGTTTCATTTCGCTACGAGCAAGAATACATTTTTGCTTTTCTACAACAAAGTTTGCGTATTCAATTTGCAATTCTTTGGTGGTGGGAAGTTTTTCATACAGTAGTGAATCGAAATATTCTTTTGCTTCCCTGCAATCGTTTATTGCAGTTTTATTCTTGGCGTAGAAATCAGGGTTGCGCTTGGAGCGTAGATATTCGTAATAAATATCCCTCGTTTTTTTGTATGTGTTGACGTGCCGTTGCAAAATGCCTATTTCTTTTATGCGGGTGTCTGCGTTTGAAATGCGGCGTTCGAGTTCGTTGTATCCCGAATTGGCTTGCGCGATTTCTGATTTCAATGTTGCCATGTCGGTAAGGTTATTGTTTTGCAAGAACAAAATCGTTTCGGCAGTTTTTTGTAGATTAAATCCCTGCGCCCAATACTTGAAGCCTTTGGATTTTTTTGCGTTGATTACGTTTTCGAGGTCGAGAAGTAAACCGTTTTTTTGTTGCGGTGGTTTTGCGGGTGGCGATGAAATTTCGTTTGCTTGCGCGGGCGTTTGCAAAATTGGCAATGGCTTTTCTTGTGGTGGAGATTTTCGCATTGGAGCATCACAGGAAGAAACATTTGGCACGTTGTTTTCGTTTGCGGTTTGCCGTGAAGCGTTCGCTGCTTCTTCAATGTAATGCGCGTGTGCTTCTGCGATTCTTTCCTCAAGAATTTTTTCGTGATACTCCTCCGGCAAACTTGACAGGCGAATAAAGCGCCTTTGCCCCAGTGCTTGAATGGAAATATTCGCGCCGCATTTTATTTTACACCCTGCGGATTTTAGTTGCTTCAAAAATTCGTCAAAGTCTTTTGGGCGACTTTGTAAAATTACATCGTCAATCATTTGCGTAAGTTTATCGCGTTTCGAGGGTTCGCGGTAACGGTTGCTTACGGTTTTCGCGTGGTCGGGTTTTGCAATTACGGAAAGATTATGCTCAGCACAAATGCGGTCGGAGATTTCGCGCAGAATTTTATACGAGCGAATTGGGTTGCGAAATTTTTTCGTGCAGTCCAAATTTACCGAATTTATGATGACATGATTGTGCAAATGTTGACGGTCAACGTGCGTGGCAACGATAAAAGCATGGTTGCCACCCATTAATTCATGCGCGAGTTTATGCCCTAACTCGTTTGCCGTTTTTGCATCAATTTCACCCGGCGCAAAGGCTTGGCGCACATGATATGCAATTATATCATGTGCGCCTTGGTCGCGCCCTGTGCGGTAGGCATACTCGGATTTTGCGAGTAGAAATTCCATATCCACCGTGGCGGGGTCACATTTGTAGCTTGTAACAAGTTCGCCGCTGTTCGTTTTTTCGGAGTTCATTGCATACTCTGTGCAGTCGCCCAAACATTGGCTGATTGTTTTTCCCTGCTGAACGTGCAGGGGTTTTATCCATGTAGCAGCCACAATTACACCCGCGAGATTTTGTTCAGCTTCATGTTAATTTTGTTGTAAACGTTTGCGATGGAATCAACGTCGCCTTTTATTTCAGCTTGAGTTTGCCGCAAGGCGATTACATCAGATTCATAGATACTGCGGTGTTGATTTGCAACCTTCGCAATTTGGTTGATATTTCCTGTTGAATTTGCGATAAGTCGCAAAAGTTCGCACACTTCGCTCATATCCATTCGGAAAATCGCGCCATCAAAAATCATTTTGCGAATAAAACGCTCCCGCGAAACATAGCCCGCAGATTTCATGCCTTCGGCTATAAAGTCGCGTTCCTTTTCATTTACACGAATTTTTATTTCGATTGTTCTTTTGTTTTCGTCTTGCATTATGCACCTCCGAGAAATATTTTTTAGAAATCTTGAAATTGAAAAGTCCATTGTCTTTTTTATGTCAATTTTTCAATGTCTTTGAGTTTTGCAAATGGAGAAACAATTCATTTAGCCTAACGCTACCGTCTACCGACTTCAAAATGTTGCGGCGCGTTCGTCTGCGTTTCAATCCAACGCATAAGCCCTTCAGTCGGCACGACCATTCGCCGCCCGATGTAAATTACGGGAAAGCCTTCGCTTTTAGCGAGTTCGTAGGCTTTGCCCGTGGAGATACCAAGCCGTTTCCCCATCTCTTTGACTGTCATGGTTAGTTTTTCCAATGCGTCACATCCTTTCTTTTTAGAACCAAATACGGTTCGGTTGAGTTTTCGCAAGCATACAGAACCATATACGGTTTTGTCAAGCACTGTTTTCAGTTATATTTTTGTATACAATCTCGTTTGATTGGGTTATAATTTCCGCAGGGAGTGGTTGACATGACTTTGGGACAAAAAATCAAGCGAATACGCACATTCCGAAATCTTACACAAAAGCAACTTGGCGTTTTACTTGGTTACACGGAAAGCAACGCCGATGTACGCATTCGTCAGTACGAACAGGACGATAAAGCACCACGAAAAGAAAACCTCATGCGTTTTGCGGAGGTTTTGGGCGTAAATTATGTAAGCCTTACCGGGGGAGAAGCGGGGTCAACGGAATACATCATGCAAACTCTGTTTTGGCTGGAGGAAGCAACGCCGGGGTTAATTAACATTATTCAGCTTGAAAAAATTCCACGCAAAAACGGCGTAAAAAAAAATCCCGACCACCGAGAAAACGATATGTCCGTGAAATATTACGATGGCGATGATTGGCCGACTTATCTTCCCGCTTGCATTTGGTTCAAGCAAAATTCGCTTAATCAATTTATTGCAGACTGGCGAGCGCAAAAAAAAGCGGTAATCGCGGGAAAAATCACGCAAGATGAATACTTTGAGTGGAAATTAAATTGGCCGAATTACGGCACAGAAGGGGGCAACAATAATGCCTAAACGAAAATTAAGCAACGTAAGCCAACGCAAGGACGGAATTTTTGAAGCACGGCAGACGTTCGGTTACAAGCCGGACGGCAAGCCCATACGAAAATCTTTTTACGGCAAGACAGCAACAGAAGCCCTTCAAAAGCGGGACGAGTACATGAAGCAAGTGGATAACGGTTTAAGCGTGGAAACAAAGGGCTTAACGCTTGAGCAATGGCTACACATTTGGTTACGCGAGTATAAATTTCAAAATTTGCGCCCACACACTTACGACACATACGAAAATTTCATTGAAAAGCGGATAATTCCCGTGCTTGGGCGGCATCAGCTTTTGAAACTTCGCCCCGACCATTTGCAAACCTTCATAAATAATTTGCGGAAAGAGGACGGTACACCGCCATCCGCTTCCACCGTGAAGCAAATCAAAGTAATAATTTCAAGTGCACTACAGCAAGCCGTGAAGAATGGGCTTATCACCCGCAATCCCGCCGATGCGCTAAGTTTGCCAAAATCAGCGGGCAAAAAGAAAGTTGGCGCGTACACAAAAGACGAGCAAACCGCACTACTCGAAACACTGAAAGACCACAGACTTTACGCGCTTTTCGTAGTCGCGCTTGGCACAGGCGCAAGAATCGGTGAAATCCTTGCCGCCTCATGGAAAAATATTGATTTTGAAGCAAACGAAATGAGTATCGAGGCATCTGTTTCCCGCACGAAGGACAGAAACGCGGCAGGCGAAGTAATAGGGAGCAGTAAAAAAGTTGACGAAACAAAAACACACGCAGGGAATCGCACAATTCCGCTGACACAGGAAGTCAAAGTCGCCTTACTCGCTCACCGCGAA
>WRHA01000157.1 GCA_009783395.1 Defluviitaleaceae bacterium | reverse complement strand
AGCGGCGGCGGCATCGCAGGCGGAGGAAACAGCAGCGGCGGTGGCATCGGCGGCGGTCCGTCTCATTCGAACGCGAATACCGCCCCCCCTCCCCTTCCCCGATCGTCACGAATACCCGAGGCAAACGACATCATAATTATCCACGACGAACCCGTGCCGCAAACCGACTTTTCCGTACTAGAAGTGGAATACGAAGTGGAACATGAAGCGCAAACCATCACAATCGAAGGCACGGACGCTCAGGCTACCCACTTCCGCTACGACATGGACGCCAACGATCACATCGCCTTCGCAACAATTGAAGACACCCCTCAGATGCCGCAAACCGGACTCGAAAACACAATGGGGCTTCTTACAGCCGGTCTTATTCTTTCCATATTCTCGGCGGCCGTGATTGGAGGATTTATTCGCAAATTACGCCTTTGATTTTGCAAAACAAATATTGTATCCTCTCTGCATGATTAATCATGACAAATACAAGGAAAGTATTGTTGTCGGGCTTAGCGGCGGCGCAGATTCGGTCGCGCTTCTCTATGTGCTTCGGGAGGCAGGCGCACAGATTTTTGCCGCGCACATAAATCACGGCTTGCGCGGAGAAGAATCCGAGCGCGACGAGACTTTTGTGCGTGAATTGTGCAAACGCGAGGGTGTAGAGTTGCAGGTTTTTCGTGCGAACGTGCAGGAATTTGCGGCAACACAAAAACTCGGCACTGAAGAAGCCGCCAGGATTTTGCGATATAGATTTTTTGAGCAGGCAATGACGTCATTTGCCGCGAATAAAATCGCCGTCGGGCATAACGCCGATGACAATGCCGAAACCGTCTTAATGAATCTTTGCCGCGGCTCCGGTCTCAGCGGGCTTTGCGGAATCCCGCCTGTTTCCCCCCTGATGAGTTCGGCCGAAGGGACGATTATTCGCCCGCTTCTTGGCGTGTATCGTACAGAAATTGAGGCATATTTGCGCGAGAGGAATATAGATTTTGTGACCGACTCAACCAATGCCTCCGACGATTTTACGCGGAATCGCGTACGAAACAAAATTCTTCCCGCTCTTCAGTCGGAAGTTAACCCGGGTGCAAAAGCGGCAATTGCCAAAGCCGCAGAACTTTTGCGTGCGGACGATGATTTTCTTGAAATCACAGCACAGTCGGCACTTGCTTCGTGTTCCCCTGCCCCACACACCATATGTATACAAAAATTCCTCGCGCTTCACCCCGCAATCATGCGGCGGGTTGTACGACTTGCAATTACGCAAGCAAGAGGAAACAAAGCCGACATTACACAAACGCATGTGTTTGCGGTTACAGATCTTTCTAAAGGGCAAACCGGGCGGGAGATTCATCTTCCCGGTGTCGTTGTATCAAAAGAGTATGGAACATTGGTTTTTTCCAAAGAAGAAAAATGCACGGGATTTTGTTATCCGCTAACACCGGGTATTTCCCTAACCATCCCTGAGATTGACAAAACGTTTACGCTGTCATCCGATGCCCCTGCCCCTCTTTTTTTACGCACACGCAAACCGGGTGATAAAATTACGCTTAAAACCGCTGACGGAAAATTTTTTACAAAAAAATTGCAGGACTATTTTACCGATGAAAAAATCCCCCGCCGACAACGCGATAAAATCCCCCTACTCGCGCTCGGAAGCGAAATTTTATTAATCCTGCACAAAAAAAACCGGGCAAACGCGAAGTTTGAACCCGGGGATTTTTTGGTGATAAGTTAAGAAACGTAAGAAAATTATCTTTGTGGTGGCGGTACGTCGGCTTATTTCCGAAAAAGGTAGTATCCCCATTCGGGCATCATCTGTATTATTTTTCCATCAAGAGCCTTGCCGTTGGTCTTTTTGTTACGCTTCACACCATCGGCCCCCCATGTTCCCCACTGCTTGAAGAAGAACGCCGCACCCTGTTTTTCGGTTTGACGCAAAATCGAACGCACCCATTCAGGCTTCATGGGGCGGGCTTTTGTGCCGCTTTCACCACCAACAATAACCCAATCTATGCCCGTAAGGTCAAGCACACCAAGGTCATCCACAAGCGGCTCACATGAAATAAAGCGTATAGTAGGCTGCAATCCTCGCAATGATTCGATGCGCGGGACTTCGGCAGGTGATTCAACAGTCACGCCAAGCCAAACATTGTTTGGAATAGTTCGACTTGAAAAATACTCTTCCATGCGGGCGGCGCGTTTAGTTAATATCTGATAGCGATGGTGGCTTGCCTCATTGATGGTGTCCATAACCTTGTCAATGAAGCTAAATGACACATCATCGTGAAACAGGTCTGCCATAGAGCAAACTGATCCCTCATTTGCATGACTTCATTTTTGCATATTGTTTGTATGGATGCAAGTAAAAAAATCGGTGCGGGTAGTGACACTACCCGCACCGATTTTTTTTTGTGAAATTTTACGCGCTGGTTTATAATTGTTTCGAAAAAATTCTGAAGGGGATAATTTATATGGATACCATGCAAAAGGACGTGAAAAACATGAGAACAATTGCGGTTATAGATGAAAAAGATTATGAGGCGCATTGGCCGAGGAAGGTTCGCCCGTCGGTTAAGGCGATTATTTTTCGTGACGGCAAGCTTGCCATGATGAAGGGTGAAAAATTGGGGCATTACGACTTTCCCGGCGGCGGAATTGACGCGGATGAAACACACGAAACCGCGCTTGCTCGCGAGCTTTTGGAGGAAGCGGGACTGCATCTTCTGCCCGAATCGGTCGCAACATACGGAAAAACGCTCGCCGCCCGCGCCGGAAAAAAAGGCGGCGACTATATCTTCGAGCAGGAAATTTATTACTACACATGCGACGTTGACCCGGAAAAACTCTCCGCGCCCAAGCCCGAATGTTATGAAATCGACCTGGGGCATAAGCTCGTATATGCGACGCTCGACGAAGCCATTGCCGCGAACGAAAAAGTGGTAAACCACCCCGACCTGCCGTGGGTGCGCCACGAAAATGCCCTGCTTTACGAATTGAAAAAAATTCACGAAAGCCCCGCTGTTTTAATCCCGGAAGAAAAAATCACCACCCGCGTAAAGGAGCTGGCGGCAGAAATTTCGCGTGATTACGCCGGAAAAAAGCTTACTCTTATCGGCACGCTAAAAGGCGCGGTAATTTTCTTTTCCGATCTGGCACGGGAAATTACCGTGCCGATTGAAATGGAGTTTGTCAAAATTTCGAGCTATGGAATGGGTACGGAATCGACGGGCCAAGTGCGCCTCGACGCCCCCGAAAGACTCGAGCTTGCAGATCGTCATATAATTTTAGTTGAGGATATTGTCGATATGGGATATACTGCAAGTTGGCTGCGCGAGTTCATAGAATCGCAGCATCCTGCGTCGTTCGCGCTGTGTTCGCTTTTGGACAAGCCCGACCGACGCAAAGTTCCCGTTACTATAGAATATTTAGGCTTTTCAATCCCCGACGAATTTGTCGTCGGTTACGGGCTGGATTACGCCCAACAGTACCGAAATCTCCCGTATGTAGGCAAAATCGAGGTGGAATAAAGTGCAAAACAATAACGCCGGAAGCTACACTCTGCTTTTTCTTATTTTCGTGATAATTTTTACTATTTTCGCATTTAGTCGGCTGTTCGCGCCGTCCGAAACAGTGCCGCATTACTCATACGCCGACTTGATGCGCGACCTGGATTCCGGACGAGTAACAGGCGTTGTTATCACTCCGAGCCACGATGTCCCTAATGTAGGCGTCGCGGAAATTACGCTTTACGGCAATGTTAATCGCACGGTTCATATCCCCGAAATCGCAGGCTTTATGGAGCATATTCACCCGCGCTTGGAGGCATACGATATAACCCTCG
>WRHA01000156.1 GCA_009783395.1 Defluviitaleaceae bacterium | reverse complement strand
CGGGCGCGATTTTTACGCGGGGGAGCTGTGATGTTTATTCGCCAAAGGTTATTCGTGCGGCGGCGGGCGCGGTTTTGCGCTTGCCGATTATCGCAAACGCCGATCCCTGCGAAATCTTGGATGCATTAAAAGATCGCGCCACAAAAATTTTCGCGGCGCATCCCCGCGGCGATTTTTTGCCATATGATTTAAACATGCGCGATAATTTTTGTCTGCTCGTCGGCAACGAGTCACACGGGGTTTCCGACGCCGCCCTTGCCCGCGCCGACGCAACCGTCCGCTTGCCCATGACAAACAGCACCGAGTCGCTAAACGCATCAGTCGCAGGAAGCATTTTACTATACGAAGCCGTACGCCAAGCGTGCGATGGACGCCGTTGACATTCGCTTAAATTATCTTATCCAGGCTTGCAATAATCCTTCGTGCGGCGGGCAAGATTTTATCGCCTTCCGCGCTGAAAAATATGTTTAGATTTTTTTCAAAATCGGGCGGCAAAATTTCGCAGTTTTTTTTGCACACCTCGATGAGCATTTTTTCGCCGGGGTGGAAGCGGCGGTTTAGCGCGAAAATTATGTCATAGTAGGCCGACGCAAACGATGTGCGGACGTGGTGGGTTTTAAAAATGTCGCCGCGCTTGATGGCCGTTTCAAGTTGCTTTGAATATGAAGGTGTTATGCCTTCTAAAAGCTCGCGGTTTATATTTATTATGTTTTTTCGCAGCTCCTCGGGATACGGCATGTCGAACTCGTTTTTCAGCTCCGCGAAAAGTCCGCGGGGGTCGTGCAAAATTTCCGCGGTGAAAACCACGTTACATACGCATGTTGTAAAACCGTTCCATGGTATATGCTTTTGCAAATGGTTCGTCAGATTTTCGCGAGTAGCGGCAAGCTTCCAGTACGTTATTTCAAGCGGCAGACCGCTTTTCAAAACGCAGTCATCCCAGTGCGAACCCCAGTGTTGCCTGTCCAAGTCGGCGCAATAGCAAGTATCGCGAAACACGGCATTTCGCTTTTCCGTACCCAGTCGACCGTCCGTAAATACATATACATCATAATCCGAATCGGCGTCCGAAAAATCCCCCACTCGCGACCCTCCCAGGATAATCGCATCAACTTCGCCAAACTGCTTAAAATGGTCAATTGTTTTTGTAAAAAATTTGTCTGCCATTTTATTGCCTCCCAAAAAAAATTTTTTTCAAAACGTCCTTTTGAAGCCCCATGTCGATAAAATCCCAGGGCAAAATTTCGTCTGCTTCTCGCTCACGGGTGTAAAACGCGGGGTCGATGCCGGTTTGCGCAAAGGCGTTTTGCCATGCATCATATTTGAAATGCTCCGTCCAGCCGTCGAAAATCGCGCCGCCTCGGTAGGCGGCTTCTATTGCGTCGGCGAGGCGACGGTCGCCGCGTGCCAGTATGCCCTCTATGTGCGCGGTTTTTGCGTCGTGGTATCGGTAGGTTATTTGCCTTTTGCGCACGGCAGACTTCGCTTCGCGTTGGCGTCGGGAAAATTCCTCCGGCGAATCTTGTTTCGCCCATTGGAACGGCGTGTGCGCCTTTGGTACAAAGCACGACGTGCTTACGTTTACCGACACGGTCCGTTTGCGCTTTTCCGGGGGCAGTTCATAATATTTTTCCACAATTTTTTCGCTTAACTCCACCGCCGCTTGCGCGTCTTCGTCGGTTTCGCCCGGCAGGCCACCCATAAAGTACAATTTTATTTTGTCATAACCGGCCTCAAAAGCCCTAAAACATCCGTCCAAAATTTCGTTTTCGGTCAGGCCTTTGTTAATTGCGTCGCGGAGTTTTTGCGATCCTGCTTCGGGTGCTACGGTAATCGAGTTCGTCCGCAGTGTTTTTATTTTAGAAATAACGTGAAGTGCGTCAAGCCTTGTCGAAGGCAGTGAGATATTCACTCGCTTTTTTTTGCAAAGTTCAATCAGGCCGTCAACAAGCTCTTCGAAATTTCTATAGTCGCACGCGGACAGCGAAAGCAGCGACAGCTCCTCATACCCCGTTGCGTCAAGAATTTTTTCCGCCTGCTTCAGCAGCTCCTGCACACCACGCTCCCGCACAGGTCTGTAAATAAATCCCGCCTGGCAAAACTTGCATCCCCGCCCGCATCCACGCGCCAGCTCAATTACGGCTCTTGCGTGTGTGGCTTCTATTAGCGGGACTATTAGCTTGTCCGGGAAGTAGGTTAGGGTTGGGATGTGTGCTCGGGTTATGTGGGGGGCTAAGACCTCGGGGGCACTGCCCCCGAACCCCCGCAAGGGAGCGCGGCCCCCTTGACCCCCGGCATTGGGAATGGGGGTGAATTTGTTGATTGTGCCGTCTTCTTTGTAGGAGACTTGGTGGTGGGTTGGGATGTATATGCCGTTTATGGGTGCGATTTTTTTTAGGAAGTCGGATTTTGTTCCGCCGGATTTTTTGTTTTCGGAAAAGGTGTCCATTATTGCGTCCAGGCTTGCTTCGCCGTCGCCGATGTAGAAAAAATCTATGAAGGCGGCCAGTGGCTCGGGGTTTGTTGCGCAGGGACCTCCGGCGCAAATGATTGGAAAATTTTCGCCGCGATTTTGCGATCTAAGCGGGATTCTTGCCAGGTCCAGCATGGCAAGTACATTTGTGTAGCTCATTTCGTATTGCAGGGTGAAGCCTAAAAAATCAAACGCGCCCAGACCGTCACCCGATTCTATGGCGAAAAGGGGTTCGTTTTCTGCCTGCAAAAGTTCAACCATATCCATCCACGGCATAAAAGCGCGTTCGCAAAAAACGTCCTCGCGCCGATTTAAAAAAAAGTACAAGATTTGCAGACCCAAATGGCTCATGCCGATCTCGTACACATCGGGAAAACAAAATGCAAACCGCGTCATCTCCAGCGTAATCTCTTTACAAATTGCATTAACCTCGCCGCCGGTGTAGCGGCCGGGTTTTTCTAGGCGCAGTAATTTTTCTTTTGAAAGCCCTTGTGAAAGCATTGGGGCATCCTCCAAAACGGAAATTTTCCGAAATAATAATTTTCCGAATTAATAAGCGTAGTGAATATCCACGCCTCCAAAGCTTATGCTTCCGGCAATTGTTAGGGTGGGCGAATCCGGGGTGGCGGTGCATTTGCCGTCTTCGCCGACTGCGCCGGCCGAAACGGCTATATTTTGCACGACATTCCAGTCGCGGGGTACATAAATATCGATTGAGCCGAAGTTTAGCGACAGATGCAAGGTTCCGCCGCTTGGGGAGAGGGTTGCTTCATTCATATACACATCGACCCCTCCGAAATTGCAATCAACCGAGCCGTATGTGAAATTATCGCTTGTGAAATGCTTTGTTGTTCCGCCAAAGTTCACGTTGCAGGACGTTTCCTCGTTGCGAACTCCGCCGATGTCAAAATTGCCGATTGCGGCTTTTTTCCTGCTGCCGGAAAAAATAATCGAAACCGCAATAGTTAAAAGCACGCCCGCGGCCAGAATCGGGAGCGGCGAAATCGGGATTCCCAGCGGATCCGAAAAAACTATTAACAAAAGCGCGATGGGCAGAAAAATGCCGCCGAAGTTGCGATACACAATGCTGGCTATTACGGTTGGGACAAGTGCGACAAGTGCCAGCATTTGCCAAAACACGAAAAACTCAAAATACGCGTTTACGATAATCAGAACAGCCGCTCCTACAAGGAACAGCCCCCACATGATTTTTGATGCGGTGCTTTTAATCATTTCATCGCTTCCTTTCTGTTTTAGGAAATGTCCGGAAATAACTTGCCTGTTTGGGCGCAGGATTTTTGTCGCAATGCGAGGAGCAAAAACCGCCGCGACCTAGAGGGTCGCAAGGTTTTTTGCGA
>WRHA01000155.1 GCA_009783395.1 Defluviitaleaceae bacterium | reverse complement strand
GGGTTCGACAACGCCTTCCCCGCCCATTCCAAGCATATCCGCGCCACTGTTATCTTTTTCCTGCACATTGCCGGTTTCGTACTCATCCATGCTCGCCCGCCTCCTCTTCCGAAAGCTGGGAAGCCGCGATTTCCCTGTAAACCTCGCAGGATTTCATAAGCTGCCTGTGCGTGCCGACCCCTGCGATTTCGCCGTGGTCAAGCACCAAAATTTGATCCGCATCCATGATTGAGGAAACGCGCTGGGCTATTACCACAGTAGTTTTGCCGCCCATTTTATTTTTAAGCGCGGCGCGTAAAAGCGCGTCTGTTTTTACGTCGAGCGCGGAAAAACTGTCGTCAAACAGGTGAATCGGCGCGTCTTTCACCAAAGCACGCGCAATCGAAAGCCGCTGGCGTTGCCCGCCGGAAAAATTCGAACCGCCCTGCGCAACATTGGTTTCATATCCCTCGGGCTTGCTGTCGATAAAGGCCTTCGACTGCGAAATTTCAACGGCATTTTCTATCCGCGCCTCGGTCGCCTCCTTGTCGGCATACAGCAGATTCGAACGAATTGTTCCCGCAAACAGCGTGGCTTTTTGTGCAACATATCCGATTTTGTGATGCAGTTCTTCCTTGTGTACATCTCGAATATCTATGCCGTCCACAAAAATTCCGCCGCTTGTTACATCGAAGAATCGCAGAATCAGCTTAAAAATCGTCGTTTTTCCCGAGCCTGTCGCGCCGATAATCGCGGTTGTTTTACCGGGATGCGCGGTAAAGCTGATATTGCTTAGCACATTATCGTCGCCTTCCTGCGCATCAGGAAAACGGAAACTGACATCACGAAACTCAACCGTTCCCGAAAAATTTTCGGGAAACGGAACAGGGTTTTCGCTGAGAACAATGCTCCCCTCTGTAAGCAAAACTTCATTTATACGCTTCATGCTGACAATGGCACGGGGAACAAAAATGAACATCACAGAAATCATAAGAAAGGCGAAAATAATAAGCATCCCGTACTGCAAAAAAGCAAAAATATCGCCGATGTCTGCACGGAAAGCGGAAGCCTGTTGCGCCCCAACCCACACGATAAGCGCGGTCGTGGCGTTAAGCACCAGCATAATCACCGGCGTTAAAAACGCAAAAGTTTGGTTTACGAAGCGTTCGGTGTGCGCCAAATTCTTATTTGCCTCCTCGAAGCGTTTTTTCTCAAAATTTTGCGTCGAAAAAGCCCGCACAACCAAAATGCCGCTTAAATTTTCGCGGGACACAAGGTTTATGCGGTCGATTAACTCCTGCCATGCCTTATATTTAGGAAGCGCGATAAAAAACAACACGCCCATAAGCGCGAGCATAACGCCCGTCGCTCCTACAACAATCCACGCCAAGTCGGTACTGCGCTCCAATGCGCGAATTATGCCGCCAACGGCGATTATCGGCGCGTAAATAAATTGGCGGATTGCCATCATAAGCGTGTTTTGCACCTGCATAATATCGTTTGTGGTGCGTGTAATCAGCGACGATGTGTTGAATCGGTTTATTTCCGCGTCGGAGAATTTTAAAACCCGCGAATACACGGCCTCGCGCATATCGTTTGAAACGCCGACAGCGGTTCGTGCAGTAAAAAAGCCCGTAATCAGTGCGACAAGCATCGAAAGAAGCGTAAGCCCAAGCATAATCGCGCCGTTTCGCCAAATAACCGACAAATGCCCGGGTATGACGCCATCGTTAACGATGTCCGCCATAAGACCGGGCAAAATTAGCGCGAAGACTGCTTCTGCGGCAAGAAAAAAAACTATCCCGAGCATCATACCGCTATATGGTTTCATGTATCGCAAAAACTCAGTCATTCCGCTGCTCCTTTTTATTGACAATGGCGATTGTAATCTATACCTTTATAGGAGAGTCAAGTCAATGTTTTCGAAAAAAGGAGCAGATTTTCATGAGTGTTATTACGGGTCACAAAAAAAAGTTGTTGTCCATTGGCGATATGTCCAAACTCACGGGTTCGGCAATAAAATCGCTGAGGTATTACGAGCGTATCAATGTTTTGAAGCCCGCATACGTTTCACCCGAAACGGGCTACAGATACTACACGCTCGACCAGGTTCATCTAATCGGAATGATACAATTCAGCATCGAAATCGGCATCCCCCTTGCGCAAATGAGGCAATTTATGGAGTCGGACGGAACAATGGATTTTCGAAGCTTTATAAAAGAGGGGCGAGAAGTCGCAGAAAAAAAAATGAAAGTGCTTAAAAAAGGCCTGCGGCACATAGACATCATCGAGCGTCACATGGATTTGGCCGAACAGCATCAAATCGGGCAAATCTATACGCGCAAAATTCCGACGAAGAATTTTCATGTTATTCCCATCGAAAAATCGTTAAACGAGGCCGAGCGCATTAAAATTTTGCAATCCTTTATGAAATTGCCGATTGAAGAAAAGGATTGGGAAGAGGCTGAGTATGGCATTTTATGCGAGTATGCACCACGCGAAGCTATGTACTATTTTGTAGAAGTGCCGGAAAACATAGACCTTCCAAATGTAAAAATTATTCCGGGCGGCACTTATTTCTGTATGCAAACCGAAAACAGCGAAATCGAAAAGGCCCCCGAATTGTTTAAAGATCATATCGAAGGCCCGTGTTACGCGATAGAAACAGAAATATTTACAGGTCGAATTAAATTAAACAAGCCGATTTGCGAGCTTCGGGTCGTTCATTACGTTCCCCAATCGTCCCAATCGCGTTAGACTAACACGCGATTTTTGCCTTGCACCCATGCGCAGGATATGCTATAGTACATTCCGCGCAGGATCTTGAAGGTTGTCTGAAGCAACTTAGACCCCGCGTGAGCGACATTCAAAAATTAAGTTTTCCTGAAGCGGGAATTATGGGGAATTGGCGCAGTTGGGAGCGCGCTTGAATGGCATTCAAGAGGTCACCGGTTCGAACCCGGTATTCTCCAGTTTAGTAAATTTGTTAAAGCCAAACTTTGCCTTGTAATTGGGATGTTTGGCTTTAATATTTCTAAAGGCTGCGCGGCAAGCCGCTAATTTATGTAGGATACATACACTTCAACCGGCAGAGAAAACAGGAAAGCATAAAATCTTGTTGCCTGTGGGTTGTTTTTCATGGTAATGTGGATATTAGAGAGGAGTGCAGTCATGACCAACAGAGATGAATGTATTGCCATCCTTGATAATTTTGGCGAAGAGCAATTAGGTAGCATTGTAGTCATTCTAAAAAGCATGAAGGATGTTTTTGACAAAGCTCTCGAAGAAGCTTTGGACGAAGCATATTGTCAAAAATTATATCAAAACTATTTAGATGACCCGGACCCAGAGAAGGACGACGAATTATCTTTTGATGAAGCAGTTGAAGCGTTAGGAATTACCCTACCATGAATTATGAAATAATAATTAAGAAGAAAGCGTTGAAGTTTCTTTTGTCACAACCGACATCAAGGCGAAAACAAACGTAGTCGAACCATCCGTGGCGAGGTCAAACTTGCCACGGATGCGTTCGGCTATTTTGCTTGGATTTTAAGCGGAGCATATAAATCACTCGTTCAAAAATGACGCAGAGGAGCGATGCATATGTTATGTGAGCATTTTGGGCGGTGCGGCGGGTGTTCTTATTTGGATATTTCATATGGGGAGGAACTCGCGCTTAAGCGGGCGGCGTTGGAAGAAATTTTGGGGGAACATGCAAGTGCTTTGGGCAAATTGCATCCCGCGCCGTCCCTCGAGGGGTATCGTAATAAAATGGAGTTTGCGTTCGGCGACGCGGGCAAAGACGCACCGCTCGCGCTGGGTATTCGAAAAAAGCGCAGCTTT
>WRHA01000154.1 GCA_009783395.1 Defluviitaleaceae bacterium | reverse complement strand
TTGTTTTCAGATTTTTCAAGCGGTCTATAAGCAAATATTCGCTTGCAGGGCTCGGGATAAAATATTCGCCATCCCAAAGATAATAATTCGTGCAAGTTTGCATCTTGCCTTCATCGGCGCGAGGATATGGATTTTCGCGCTGATACTCCATCGCTAACATTTTTCCGCCATCGGGCAGCTCGTACTTATAATACGTCAGCCCAAGTTCCGACACCATGAGCCAAACGCCCCATGTTCGGTGATTTCTGATAAACTCGCGGCGTTTGTCGTTGTTCGCCCACAGTTTCACCAGTTCTTTTGCTTCCATTGGAATTTCCCCTTTCAGGTGTGGCGAATTAGCGTTGTCAATGATACAATAAAGCATGAAAAAACCTAAGATAATAGAGGGACGCAGTTGCCCCAAATGTAAAAAAACTGAAAACCAAGTGAGCTTTGGGAAAAACAGGTCAGGCACAAAGCGGTGCAAGTGTAAAGAATGCAACATAACCTATACACTTGAGCCGAAATCTATCGCGTACCCCGAGGAAGTACGCAACGAAGCCATAAAAACCTATTATTCTGGAGTAAGCGGACGAGGTGTAGGTAATTTGTATGGTTTTAACAAAGCCAATGTCTATAACTGGATTAAAAAAAACTAAACCTGTTGTGGAAAACGCATACGAAATTCTTGAAATGGACGAGTTATATTGGTTTGTTTTCCACAAGCCTAGCTCTAAAACGCGAGAAAATGTGTATCTCACAACGCTTGTAAGCCGCTCCCCGCGTCAAATAGTAGGTTTTGATGTGGCATACGACAAAGCCCCTGAACGACTGCAAGCCATCATTGATTCTGCACCCGAGGCTGAAAAATACGCCACTGATGGCTTTCTTGGCTATGTGGATGTAGTGTATCCTGGTAAGCATATACGCAACATTCGCAATAAAAATGATACGTTTACTGTTGAAGGTATTAATGCTGACTTGCGTCATTACATCCCTATACTTGCGCGGCGAAGTCGTTGTTTTGCTCGAAAAATAGAAACTTTACTTGCTGTTGTTACAGTCTTTGTTTGTGCTTATAACAGGTTTGGGTTAGAAAAAATGCAATTCAGGCAAAAACGTAATCTTGAAAAGAGAATCCGAGAACTGCCTTTCGGGTTAGTTGACTTCTTATAACAACGCATTTAGCCACACCTCCCCTTTCGGTTTAATTGTATTTTTCTAACAGTTGTGCATAGACAGCTTTGCCGTCCGCGTCCAACCGGTCGAAATCCAAGTTGCGGTCATAGTTGTAAAGCATTTTTCCATCCTTACGAATTTCCAATTTCGAGATGCGACCGTCGCCGCCGATGCCATATTGCGAACCGGTTTCATAGCACTTTGCGCAGTAACTGTAACCGTTAATCGTTCCTTGTTTCCACATTTACATGGCCTCCGTTTCGGTAAGTCGGACAGCCTCGTTCAATGTCGCGGTATCAATCCCGGCGGTCAGATAACCTTCCGTGATGGCGTTGAAATATTGCTTGCCCGGTTTGCCGAGCGGATACCCGTCGTTCATTATATAAGCCATGACATCCACCAATTTTCCGTTGTAGGAAACGGTCACGGTTTCCTTGCGATAAAAGCGCGGCCAACCTTCGTAGCGGTCGAGTTCTTCTTCATCGCGGGGCGTGATTTCCCAAAGCAAAATCGGCACAGTGCCGCCTTCCTTTGGTTCAACTGTTGCAACAGCACCGCCCGCGTGTCCGCGGAATAAAAGTTGGTAGCCGGTCAGTTCGGCGTTGCCGATGATGGTCGCGTAAGGGCAACGATGCCTCATTTGCGGCAAATTCATATTGCTGCCGTAAGCCGCATAAATCTTGTTTTCTTTTCCCATGTTCATCGTCCTCTCTGATTTTTAAGCCGCTCGTGCGGCGCATTCTTGCCTTTGTTGCGCGATATATTTGAAGCCCCGACACGAAGGCGCGGGTAAAACCCAACCTCCGTGTCGGCGCGTGTTGCCGATTTTATGCGGTTCTGAATCTCCATGCCGCCGAGCCGGAAAGGTGCTTGCAAAGGTGTTCTCGGCAGTTTTTGAATTCGTTTCCGATGAAGCCGATTCTGTTTAAGTAGGTGCGCATTGCGAATTTTTCATTTTCGGTTTGGTTTTTTCGTGAGCTTGCACTCTTTTGGGTTAAGGCTTGGTTGTTGAGGGCAAGGGCGAGCAAAATGTAGGAGCGAATTTTGCCTGCGTGTAAAGTTCCGTTAAAGCCGCGAAGTTCGACCGTGTTGTTGCGTGTGAAAAAGCTGTGAAGGTTGCAAAAATGGTAGCGGCTGCTGTGGTAGTGTTGGTTGGTGCTTTCGGTGTAACCTTCGTACCAAATTTTCTTTATTGCTTCGAAGGTTTGGGGCTTTTTGGCGTTCATACGCTCAACCAAGAAGTTATCCATTTTTTTGCAGTAGCGCATTCTATCCGCCTTGACTTGGAGGGCTTTATAAAGAAGGTCGTTGCGGCTTGCGATTATGTTTATGAAGTTCCGAAGGCTGCGTGGCGTGTGGTCTGCGCCGTTAAGGTGTATGTGAATGCCTGCCGTGTCGGGTGCAAAGCCGCCCGCTTTGCGAAGCCTACGGATGAGCTCTTGCAAGGTGTCGATGTCCTCGCGGTAGGTTAAAATCGGGCTGACCAACTCGACCTTGTATTTGTCGCTTGCAGAAATTTTCCTGCCGCCAACCTTTTGCTGTGCGGTAATGCTTGAGTCAAACATGAATTTCCATTTCCGTCCGTCGGGCGCGGTTATTGTTTTTGTGTCGTAGTAATCGCCCTCGTTGGTGATTGTGCCGTTCAAGTATTCCGCCGCGATTTTTGCCGCGAGTTCCCTCGTGATTCCCGTGAATTCGATTTCGATTCCGAATTTTGCTGTGAACATTTTATGTTCCCCTTTCAAGCTGTTTTTGGTGGCGCGGCTGTGTTTCGCGCAACACATTAATCACTCAGGAAGCCTGTAATAGCAAGGGTTTTACGGGAAAAAGCGGCCTGTAATGTACACAAACATTTCCGAAAATACGCGATGAAAATTGTGTGTTTATACGGGTTATAGGAGCCATGAAAAAGGCTCCGTAAACCGTGCGGATGAAGTATTTTCGCTTATTCGGCTTCCGTTGCCGTTTCCGCCGTGTTTGCCTTTGGCGGCGCGCCTTTAGGCCATGCGCTCGAACCGCTTAATTTTGACAAAAGAATTTTTCTCGCGCTCTTGTACTCGGACCCGATAAAACCAAGACTTAAAAGGAAAACCCGCATTGCAAACTTCGGTGAATTTTCGATTGGTTTTTCCTTGCCGTTGACACGTTTTTTCTCGCGGGCAGTTTCGCACAAGAGGCTGATGAGTGTGGAATAGGCTTCGACTTCCTCGGCGGTCAATATATTTTCGCTTTGAAACCAAGGGAAGCAAATGCTGTTTTCTTTCACTTGGATGGGCAGATTTTCTACTCCCAAGGCGGTTTTTAACAAGGTTTCTTTTGCGGCAACCATTCTGCAAAGGTTTTCAATTTTTTCAGGTGAAAAGCCTTCGAGCGGAATTTCAATGGTCAAGCGGTAGGGATTCGGCGGAAGCTCAATCCCGCGGACGCGGTTGTAATCCTCATCCATTTGGAAAAGCTCAAGCAAAACCACATCGTGCGTCGTGAAAGAGTAGGCTTGCCGTATTGCATCCTCATCATCGGTCGCGCTGAAAATTTCCATGCGGTCCGGGTAGTCGGGGTCGCTGAGTTCGGCTTGGTATGTGTAATCTTCGGGAACATCGTCCGTGCTCATGCCGTTTTCCCCCTGCGGGTCTTCGCGCCGTTGCCGCCCAAGCCCAAG